>JAGWJU010000392.1 GCA_028865585.1 Elusimicrobiota bacterium
TAATGGGGAAACTCTCCCCATGGCCAAGGTCTTAATCGTAGACGACGATTTCGAAATCGTCGGCCTCCTGACGGAAATCCTCAACCGCGAAGGCCACCAGGTCGAGGCCGCTTATGAGCCCGCCGAGGGCATGCGCAAGGTGAGGGCTCTCCAGCCGGATTTGATCATCATGGACTACCACATGCCCGGCATGACCGGCGCGCATGTCTACGAATCCTTGCGCCGTAACCCCAGCAGCCACGAGACGCCCATCCTGTTCCTGAGCGGCGAGGCCGCTCCCGAGCAAATCCTCGGTGAAATCGCCGATTCCACGGCCTCCCGTTTTTTATCCAAGCCGGTCAAGCTTGCGGAGTTCCGCAGGGTCGTGGCCGAATTGATAAAGGGAAAGAATGGCTAATTTGGTTTTGCTGCGCCACGGGGAGTCGCAATGGAACCTGGAAAACCGTTTTACGGGTTGGGTCGACGTCCCCATCACGTCCAAAGGCGAACAGGAGGCACATGCCGTAGGCGCGGCCCTTAAAGGAAAGACATTCTCGGCCGCGTTTACCTCGGCTTTGCTGCGGGCCCAGCAGACGCTGGACATCATCCTTAAGGAAATCGGCAGCCCCGCGATTCCCGTATATAAGGATCAGGCCCTCAATGAGCGCCACTACGGAGACCTGCAGGGCCTCAACAAGGCCGAGACGGCGAAGAAATACGGCGACGCGCAGGTCCACCTTTGGCGCCGCTCTTACGACGTGCCGCCTCCGGGAGGCGAAAGCCTCAAGGACACAGCGGCGCGGGTGCTGCCTTACTACCGCGCTAAAATTCTGCCCTTGCTTAGGGAAGGGAAGAACATCCTGGTTTGCGCGCATGGCAATAGTCTCAGGGCTCTTGTCATGGAACTGGAAGGCATCGGTCCGGAAACCATCCCGGGCGTCAATATCGGCACGTGCCAGCCTCTTTCCTACGAATTGGACGCTCAAGGGCGGGCGCTCAATCACGCCTTGACCTGAGGGAGAGAGCCTCTTCGATTCGCCGATTTTGCTATCATAGCCGGGATTAGGATGCAGCGGTCATTGATATGGAGGAGTTTCGAAATATGAGTCTTAAAGATTTTGCCGTTCGTGAATGGTCCGGACTTGCCGCCGCGGCAGGAGTTCTCCTGGTGGCGGCGTGCGCGCCCAAGGAAGTGAAGATGACGCCGGCCGTCCAGACGCCGCCCGTGGCGGTTTCCACCATCCCGCCGGTCAATGTGGCAGAGGCCAATTTGCGCACCGGCGCTTTCGTCTCGGTCCCCGAGGTTAAAACCGTCTATTTCGATTTCAACAAGGCCGACTTGACTTCGACGACCCGCGCGATCCTTCGCGCCAACGCGGCCTACTTGAAAGAGCATCCTGAATTGGACGCGCGCGTGGCAGGCTACTGCGACGAGCGCGGCACGGTGGAGTACAACCTGGCTTTGGGACAGCGCCGGGCCAAGGCCGTGCGCGACTACTACATCCTTCTTGGGGTCAAGGGCGGGCGCCTCGCGACGATTTCCTACGGGAAGGAAGATCCCGTCTGCCTGGAGCACAATGAGGCGTGTTGGGCCCAAAACCGCCGCGCCGAGACGGGTCTGCGCGAGAACGGAGCCGCCAATTCGCCCGCGCCTACACCGGCCTCGGCTCCCGCTGCGGCACCCTCCGCCCCTGCGCCGACGTCCGCCCCGGTGCCGGCTCCTGCTCCCGCC
>JAGWJU010000043.1 GCA_028865585.1 Elusimicrobiota bacterium
GAAGTCCTCAAGTACAGCCCCGATCTTCTCGTGCTTTACGAAGGGAACAACGAGGAGCGCTACGCGCGAATCCGCGCGGGAGCCGGGCGGTTCGAGCCGCTTCTGACCGCGGTGAACCTGGAACTGCTCCGGCAGTGCCGCGTCTACCGCTATTTCGTGAACGGCGGTCTGCGCCGTCCGGCGTCGGACCGCGCGCCCTTTCCGCTTCCTGCTCCGGTCCTGGCGCGCTATGAAAGAAACGTCCGGGAGATGATCCGACTTTCGCGCCGGCAGGGCGTGCGCGTCGTTCTCTTGGGCCAGATCAGGCAAAGCATCTTGGAAGGCGGCGCCGCGGCGCCGGAAAACGAGTTTCTACGTACCCAAACGGGGCCGGGCGTGGTCTTCGTTGACGAGCCGGCCGCGTTCGCGCGCAAGCATAAAGAAGGCCGCGCGGTCGTCCCCGATCTTCTCATGGATCGCATGCACCCGTCCCTGTACGGCCAATACCTTCTGGCCATGACGCTGTGCCGGACTTTAAGCCGGCTAAACTGGATCGCCCCGGGCGGCCGCTGGCGCTGGAAAAACGCGCTTCCCGAAAAGGGCTACGAGGGCGCGTTGGGGCTTAGGGACAACGCGTTTAAGGCGCATGCGCTGGTCATCGAGGCGTGCTGGATCGCGAACAACAACCGGGCGATGCTGAAGTGGATTAAGCCTTATTTGAAAGAAGCGGATCGGCTTGATTCCGGTTCCGTCCGGCGGACTCTTGAGGCGGCCGGCTTAGGCCGCATGCCGGCGACGCTCCTTCAAGCGGCGCGCGCGCTAAACGCACTTGCGCCTCCGCGCCGTTCTCATTCCGGATAGAGCGGAAAGCAGCCGTCCTTCTTGCGCCAAGTGGCCTTTTTTTTGAAAGTTCTTTCCAAAAGCCGGCCCATCGGAGCGGCGTCGTATCCACGCAGGACGCACAGGGACCAGTTTTCAAACGAGACCAGCGAATCCAGGACGTTGAGCGCTTGCCGACCTTCTCCGACGTGCTTGTCCCGGACCAGGACGGCGCCTCCAGAATAAGCCCGAAAAGCATCGTTAAGCGCCCGCTCGGCCGAGAACCGATCGCCTCTCCTCAGATATATGTCCGCCCGCATCACGCTCAAGGCCGGTTGGGACACTGGAATGGGCGGTGGAGGTCGGAAGACGGACGGGGGTGGTGGGGGCAGGAAAAAGAGCGGGCTGGATCGGCCGGAGACGGCCTCGGTCCAGGCGGCGTAAAGGCGGCACATTCGGCATGAGAGGTCGAGGCGCTCGGCTGATTCGAATTGATCGCGGGCGGCCGTCAAGCGGCCTGCCGCGAGGAAGGTCTGACCGGACTCGAAATGCAGCCAGGAGGAATCGGGCTCCGAAGCCAGCGCGATTTCCGCCCGCGGTCCGGTGGTTTCGACTCCTTTCCACGTCCCCGTCCAAGTCCCGGCCGCCCAGACTATTTTCTCGCAATAGGCGCACGCGCATAGAACCAAGGCGAGAACCGCCAGCGAGAACCACTGCGCCCAGCGGCGGGCGAGGCGCGTTTCTTTTGCGGCCGGGAACCGTCCCAAGGCTCGCGCCGCGGCCGCGAGCGACGACCCCGCCAGCAGGCAGAGAAGCGGCCAGAACGGGATAAAGTACGCAGTTTGGACCGCCATGGCGCAGTAAATGGCTAGGAAATAGGCCGCAAGAAGAGCGGCGTCCGCGACATCTTTTCTGCGGCGCCTCCACCAGAGCGGAAGAAACGCCGCTAAAAAGAGCCATGGGTGCACACGGTAGACGAAGGCCAGCCGGCGGCCGTAGCCGCGCAGATAGCGGACGGGGTGGAGGGCGATTTCCAAGGCCGCCCAGCGGTATATTCCGAGAGGCCGGCGGATCGTAGCGCTCGGGTTTTTAAGCAGCAGGCTCCAGTCTCCCTCGATTCCTTGTGTCATTCCCAGGGTTCCTGCGATGATGTTTGACTGGACTTGATTGGCTTCGAACAGGGAAATATCTCGGTGGACCTTCCAGCCGTAGCGGATCCAGGGGATCAGGAAAAGGAAGGGCACGAGGACGAGAACGGCGGAGTCCCTGAGCCAGGCCTTTTTATTCCGCCCGGACGAAAAAAACTCACGCGCGGCGAGGAGCAAGGGGAACAAGAACAGCACGGAGCGGAACAAGAGGGCGGCGCCGAGAGCCAGGGCCAGAAGCCAAGTTCTTACCGCGCCCGGACGCTGGGCGCGGTAGATCAGGAAGACGCAGACCAAGAGTAGGCAGAAGGCGTAGCCGCCCTGGGAAAAGAGCGTCGTGAGATCGATATTGGATTGATAGAAAAAAAGCAGGGCGGCCGCGGCCGCGAGAGGGCCGAGAGCGGATTCCAAGAGAAGCCCGGCGGCGGCCAGCAGGGCGCACATCGCCAAGGTAATAGCCAGCACCCATTGCCGCATGGAAAAGCCCCAGTGCGAGAAAAAGACGGCGGCCGAGACGCTGTCCAGCGGCATTTGATCCCGGTATTCTTCCGGCACGGCGTAAATCAAGGACTCCCCGTTCGAGATGTCGTGGATGGAGACGGGGAAAGATTGCAGGCTGATATTGAAATTAAATAGAGCGGTCCGCCAAATGAGGAAGGAGCTCAAGAGCAGGCCGGAAACACCGATGAGAAGCAGGACCAAACGGCGCGTACGGGGCCCTATAGATGCTCCCGCCTTTATTCTCGACATTTTTGGCGAGTTCTTCAGGCCGCCGAACGTGTCGCTGAGCGGGCGTCCTGCGGGCCCAAGAGTCGCAGGAACCCGGTAAGTGGAATAACCGCCCACTCGGGGCTCGAATCAAGCTCCTGGCGGACCTCGTCTAAGGCGCGTTCAATGAGGAGAATTTCCAAAAATGCGTCCGTCTCCGCGCCGGTCTTGGGCAGAAGTCCCGAACCTTCCATGGCCGCGAGGTAGGACTTCCAAAACGACGCCGATGCCCACTGGCTCCAGAACCGGGCCCATGGCTCCAGGCGCGCGGCGTCTGCCTCGCGCGAGACGCCGACGCGCCCCAGGAGAATCGTGTAAACCGCGTAGTCGAAGGAGCGCAGCATTCCGGCGGCGTCGCGCAGCGGCGAGCGCTTGATGCGCCGCTCCTCGAGAGGCTGTTCGGCCGGACCCTCGAAGTCGAAAATTTGGAAATCGCCCCCGGTGTAGAGCACCTGTTTCAAGTGGTAGTCGCCGTGGCAGCGGATGCGCCGTCCGGAAAGTTTCTGCCCCAAAAGTCCGCGCAGGCGCGTGAGGGCTTCGCTTTCCAGGGCCAGAGCCGCCGCGGCCGTGCCATGGTGGGCGGCGGGAAGATCTTTGGCTTTGCGGCGCAGCAGGTAGAACGTCTCCTTGGCCCTGTTGCGCAGGGATTGGTAGAGCGAGCGCTGGTAGAGCTCGCCGAAACTTTCCGGAGCGAAGTTTTTTTCGCCCGCGCCGCTGGCAAGCGCGCGGTGGAGCTCGGCCGTGCGCTGGCCCAGGAGCTTGGCCGTTTCCAGGTACGATCCGACGCGCTCCAAGGCCAAAGGCGGCGGGCCGGCCTCGGCCAGCGTCCAGAATTTAGGCGTCAGCGCCGCGTCCTTTGGAAATTCCAAGCCTCCCGGCAGGTCGTCAAAGTAGCGGCGCAAAGCGTCCAGAGTGTACTGCCAGGCGTCGCCGCGGTTGGGCACGTAGCAGTGCAGCACGGCCAGGGTGCGCGAGGGCCCTTGGCGCGGACGGTAGGTGATTTCTCCGGCCAGGGCCGGCGAGTAGGCGAAACCCTTGGCGCCGGCCAAGTGGCGGCTGATCTCGGCGTCCGGATTTTCGCCCTCATGCAGCCGCCGGAAGAATTTGAGCACCAAGCGGTCGCCGAACAAAACGGAGGCGTTTCTCCGGCTGCCCTTGACCGGGGCGGGCGCGGGCGGCGCCGTGGCGTCGAGCGCCGCGGCCAGGGCTTCGGTTGCGGCCATGGCGACTTCGCCCGAGCGCCCTTTAAGGCGGCACCCGGCCCGGACGCCCTCAAGGATGCCGGCGGAAAATTCGGGATCGGCCGCGGCGTCAAAGAGAATGGAGCCGCCGTTCTTGCCGCTCTTGGAGCGGATTTCGGCCAGCACGCTGAAGGGATGCTCTTGGCGGATTTTCGCGGCTTTCTCCCCTGCGGTTATGGCCAGGGGCAGCAGATAAACTTCGGGCGATGCGTTTAAAAATTCCGCCTGCACTAGACAGAGCCGAGCCGCGGCGGTTCCGCCGCCGGGGAGCGCAACGTCGTCTAGGATGCGCGCGGAGCGCAGCAGATGCTGCCGTCCCTCGAACCACTGGCGGGCGCGAAGATAGCTTTGCAGAGCCGCGCCGAGCGCCGCGGCGTTGGCGGAGGAAAAGATCGACTCATGTCCTCCGGAAACCGCCAGGGTTAGGGGTTGGCCGGGGGCCAGCGCGGGATTGACCTCCGTCGCCGTGGGCGGCCGCAGGCGGAACCAATAAAAGGAGTGCGGGCCGAGGGTAAGCCGGTAGCGCTCATCGGTCACGGGCGGAAATTCGAAGCGTCCGAACATCTCGACCAACGCCAATCCTTTAAAAGGGGAAAGGTCGAGTTCCGCCAGCTGAACGAAGCGCGAAAGATTGGCCACCGCCAGGATGCGCTCCTCCTCGTAGGCGCGCACATAGGCGAGGATTTTCCGATTTTCGCAGCCCACGAGTTCCATGGTTCCGCGGCCGAAGGCCTTGTAGCGCTTGCGCATATCGATGGCGCGCTTCATCCACCAGAACAGGGAGTGCTGGTTGTTCTGCTGGACCTCGACGTTGACGGCCTCGTAGTGGTACTCGGGCTCGATGATGATGGGCAGATAGAGGCTCTGGGCGTTGGCTCGGGAGAAGCCCGCGTTGCGGTCCGCGTTCCAGAGCATGGGCGTGCGCACGCCGTTGCGGTCTCCCAGGTGGATGTTGTCGCCCATGCCGATTTCATCGCCGTAGTAGAGGACCGGCGTGCCCGGCAGCGAAAACAGAAGGCTGTTCAAAAGCTCGATTTTGCGGCGATGGTTGCCCAAAAGCGGCGCCAAGCGGCGGCGGATGCCCAGGTTGATGCGCGCGCGGGAGTCCTGGGCGTAGAAGCGGTACATGTAGTCGCGCTCCTCATCGGTCACCATCTCGAGGGTCAACTCGTCGTGGTTGCGCAGGAAGATGGCCCACTGGCCCCGATCGGAGACGTCCGGGGTCTGCTGCAGAATGTCCACGACGGGCGAGCAGTCCTCCATTTGGAGCGCCATGAAGAGCCGGGGCATGAGGGGAAAGTGAAAGGCCGCGTGGCACTCGTCGCCGTTGCCGAAATAAACCGCGGCGTCCTCGGGCCACTGGTTGGCTTCGGCCAGGAGCATGCGGTCCTTAAACTTCGCGTCGACGCGCCGGCGCAGCTCCTTCAGGAAGGCGTGAGTTTCGGGCAAGTTCTCGCAATTGGTTCCCTCGCGCTCAAAGAGGTAGGGCACGGCGTCCAGCCGCAGGCCGTCGACGCCCAATCCCAGCCAGAAATCCAGAACCTGGAAGACGTAGGCGCGCACGGCTGGATTATCGAAGTTCAAATCCGGCTGGTGGGAATAGAAGCGGTGCCAATAGTAGGCCTTGGCAACGGGGTCCCACGCCCAGTTGGACGTCTCGAAGTCCTGGAAAATAACGCGGGCCTCGGAGTACTTACGCGGGTCGTCGCTCCAGACGTAAAAGTCGCGTTCGGATCTGCCGGGCGGCGCGCGGCGCGCGCGCTGGAAGAGCTCGTGCTGATCCGAGGTGTGGTTCAGGACCAGCTCGGTGATGACGCGCAACCCGCGGCGCTTGGCTTCCTTTAGGAAGCGCTTGAAGTCGGCGAGCGTGCCGTAATCCCTGTGCACGCCGAAATAATCCGAGATGTCGTAGCCGTCGTCCTTGAGCGGTGAAGGGTAGAACGGCAGGAGCCACAGGGCCGTCACGCCGAGGTCCTGCAGGTAATCGAGCTTCTGGACCAGTCCCTGGAAATCGCCGATGCCGTCGCCGTTTCCGTCGCAGAAGGCGCGCACGGGCAGCTCGTAGATGACGGCGTCCTTGTACCACTCCCGATTGTTGGTCATCGCGCGCTGGCTCTAAGTATAGGAAAATGACGCGCCCGTTGTGGCCTTCCTTGTTGGCCCAATTCTGGGTAGGCCCAAAGACTGCGTGCTTATGGGCCGGGGGGCACCTCCTTTCTTTGACGGGGGAGGCTATAATGTCTTCGAGAAGGGAGGGATAGCCCATGAAAACATCGAAAGCGTCCGTCGCAAAATTTCTTGCCGCCGGCGCCGCCGTGGCCCTGGCGCTCCCCCCCGCGCTCCGCGCCGCAGAGTTCGAAGCGGCTCCGGAGGCTTCGTTTGCACAAATGGCCCCCAATTTCGGTCTTGGCGTGGCCGGCGTTCCGGCCGGTTTGCCGTCCATTGAAGCGGCCGCTTTGCCCGCCTTAACCGAACCCATGACGCCATACAACAGTTCTGGCATCGCGCCGTGGCTTGATCGACATGGCCTGCGCGGCTCCCTGCCCGCGGCTGCCGCGGCGATTCCTGCGGCCGCTCCACAAGCGCCGGCGATGACCCCCGAAAACAGCGCGGGCACGCCCGCTTGGCTTGACCGGCACCACCTGCGCGACGTCCAAAGCGTTGCACCTGGGACCTCGGAGATGGGCTCCGCGGCTGAGCGCGCCAAGTCAGAAAAAACCGCCACGTCCAAGTCAAAGAAGGATGAAGCGGGCGCGAAGAAACGTGCATTGCCCCGGAATGCGCAGGGAGTTGATTTCGATGGCGCCCGAATGACTCCTGAGAATAGTTCGGGCATGCCGGCCTGGCTTGATCGGCACCGCCTGCGCTGAGGCGTTCCCGCCGAAGTTCTGAAATAAAGTAAACTGCAGGCATGGGCAACACCCCGCGCGTCCGCGCGTCCGCGGCGGCCTTGGGCGCCATGGCGGCGTTCATGCTTCCTTATAATAAGGCCCTGGCTGCGGCGGTCAAAAATCCGGACACCTTCGTCAACGTTGAGGTGGCCCAAATTACGAGCCTCGATCCCGTCTTCCCCTACGATAACGCCAGCCAGGGTCTCATCTACAACATATACGACACCTTGATCGCTTTCGACGGCGCGTCCCTGACGCGCTTTAGGCCCGGGCTCGCGACCGAGGTGCCCTCGCGCGCAAACGGCCTTATCTCGGCCGACGGGCGCGTTTACCGCTTTCCCATCCGCAAGGGCGTCTTTTTCCAGGACGGCGAACGCTTGACGCCCGAGGACGTGCGCTACTCTCTTCTGCGCTTCATGCTCGCCGATCGCGCGGGCGGGCCGTCATCCTTGCTTTTGGAGCCCATCTTGGGCGTGTCCTCGACCCGCGGACCGGACGGCAAAATCAGCCTTGAGTTTAAGAAGGCCGCCGACGCCGTGCGCGTGGAGGGAAACGACGTGGTCGTGCGCCTGGCGCGGCCTTTCGCGCCGTTCTTATCCATCATGGCGCGCTGGAGCTACGTCGAGTGCCGGTCCTGGGCCGCGGCTCACGGAGAATGGGACGGAAAGGCGGGCGACTGGAAAAAATACAACGACCCGGAGGCGGGGCAGTCCTATTTCGACGCGCATGCCAACGGCACGGGGCCCTTCGAAGTCGCGGACTGGGATCAAGTAGGCCACTTTGTGCTCTTGAAGCGTTTTGACCGCTATTGGCGCGGTCCGGCCAAGCTTGCGCGCGTCCTGGTCAAGAGCGTGCCCGAGCTTTCCACCCGCAAGCTGATGCTCGAAGCCGGCGACGCGGACGTGGCCGAGGTGGCGGGCCCGCTGGCCGGGGAAATGAAAGGCCTGGCCGGCGTGCGCGTCAAGGAGGGCATCCCCGAGCTTTCGGTCGACCCGGCGTTTTTCTTCACCTTTCGGATCAACACCACGGCCAATCCGGACATCGGCTCGGGGAAGCTCGACGGCCGGGGAATTCCTCCCGACTTTTTCACGGACAAGAATCTCCGCAAAGCCTTCGCTTATGCGTTCGACTATAAAGCCATGGTCCACGACGTTTACCACAACCGGGCCAAGGCCGCCATCGGCCCCATTCCGCCGGGGCTTTTGGGCTACGATCCCAAGGGTCCGCGCTACCGCTATAATCCGGCCAAGGCCATTGCCTATTTCAAGAAAGCCTGGGGCGGCCGGGTGTGGCAAAAGGGCTTTCGTTTTACGCTCACCTACAACACGGGCGGCGACAGCCGCTTGGCCGCCTGTGAAATCATGAAGCGCGGCGTGGAGGCGTTGAATCCCAGGTTCCAGATCGACTTGCGCGGCCTGGACTGGCCCTCCTACCTGGCCAAGGCGCAGCAGCGCCTGCTGCCCATGTTTTCGCGCGGCTGGTACGGG
>JAGWJU010000393.1 GCA_028865585.1 Elusimicrobiota bacterium
CGTCCGCGCAATCCCAACAACGTGGGCGCCGCGGCGCGCGCCATGGCGAACTTCGGCCTGCAAGACCTGGCCGTGGTCGACCCCTACGATCCGGTCTGGCGCGAGAGCGTCGCGGCCAAGGACGGCGCGGTCGGGGTGCTGAGCCGGGCGCGAAAGCTGTCTTTTTCGGAGGCGGTGGGCGACTGCCATCTGGTGCTGGGGACCTCCACCGGCCAGAGGCGCAAGCTCTCCCAGCCGCTCGTGCTGCTGCCGGATTTGCCCAATTTCTTGGCCCGCCGCCTGCCGCCCGCGGGCCGCGCCGCGGTCGTCTTCGGCCCGGAGAAAAGCGGGCTCAGCAACGAGGACTTGGCCCGCTGCCACGCCTGGCTCAAGATTCCGACCCGGGACGAGGCGCCGTCCATGAACCTGGGCCAGGCCGTGGCCGTGGTCGGCTACGAGCTCGCGCGCGCCGCGGGCTCCTCGGCCGCTCCGCCGCCTCGGGCCAAGAAGCGCGTTTTGCCGCCCGCGCGGCAAATGGAGAATTTGCTTGCCGCCATCTCCGGCGTCGCCGGGCGGCTTGATTACGGGGATGACGCGCTGCGCGGCGCCCAGTTAAAGCATCTGCGCCGTTCCATCCTGCGCTGGGGCCTCGATCGCGCGGACGCGGGACGCCTGCTGCTTCTCTTCGAGAAAATCGCGCGCCAGCTGCCGGAAGCCTAGGCCGCCGGTCCTTTCCAGCGGCGAAGGCTTGCCTCCTCGCTCGCCCCGTCAAAAGCGTTCACGGGCTCATCTCGCTCGGAGCGCAAGCCTCCGCCGCTTTAAGGTTCCAGTTTGGAACCTTAGACAACGCCGCTTCGGAAAATCCAGCCGGACCCCGTGGGGAAGGGAGGCTCCGGCCAAAGGCCGGAGGGAAACCCGGGATGGGTTTCCCGGGGTTCGGGGGACGGCGGATGTCCGAAGCGGCGTGCGGTTCAGGCTTCGGCGCCGATGATGACCAGCTCCGAGGCCGCGCGCGTGACGCCGGTGTAGAGCCAGCGCCGCCAGTCCTCGTCCGACATGTTGGGCAGCCGCTCCTCGATGAGCACCACGCGCTCGGCCTCGCTGCCCTGGGCCTTGTGCACCGTCAAGGCGTAGCCCCAATCGAAGAGGTAGCCGTCTTTCTGCGCGCGGTAGGCGGGGTTGTCGCGGTCCAGGGGATAGCGCGCGCCGAACTGCGCGCGGGAGACGGCGCCCTTGAAGCGCGCCTGGGAGTCCATCTGGATGTCCGCGTCGAAGAGGCGCTCGCCGCGCTCCGCGATGGAGAAAAGCGTGCCCAGGCCCCCGTTGTGAATTTTCTTCTCGCGGGCGTTCCGGAGGCAGATGACGCGCTCGCCGGGGCGGGGGGTCTTCGCGTGCTCGCCCAGCTTCTCGCGCACGGCGCGGTTTAAGGCCGTGCGGGTGTTGTTGTAGCCGCACAGGTACATGACCTTGCCGGGCGAGGAAAACGTCCACACGGACTCCGGGTCGTCGGTCTTCAAGACCCCGTCGCCGTAGCGCCCCGAGGGAATGCGCCCGGTCTCGCGCGCCAGCACCGAGAGCTTGATGATGGGATTGTCCGCCGCCTGGCGGTGGATGCCTTCAAGCACCACGTCCGGCGCGGTCATCACGCTCTCGCGGCCGTGGATGGGGGGCAGCTGCCCGTGGTCGCCCACGGCCAGGATGGGCACGCCGTAGGAGCGC
>JAGWJU010000394.1 GCA_028865585.1 Elusimicrobiota bacterium
AAGCCGTCCGGGGCAATCCATTGCCGGGCCGCCTCCTGGAAGAACGGGGCGTCGAACACGGCAGTGGGGGCGCGGAAGAGCGATCGCCGCGCCGCCAGCCCGGTGACGAAGACGTTGAACGCCTGCCTATCGGCCGCCGCCCGCGGGAAATCCGCGTCTTGAACCAGGGCGCGGGCCTTGGCCCACCACGCCTCGGGCCGCTCGTTAAAACGGTAGAAAAAATAGGTCATCTCCCGGTAGGCGGCCAACGCGTCGCGGAAGTGATCGGCGTAAGCCTCGAAAACCGCGCCTTCCTCCAGGCCGGAACGGCCGTCCAAAAGCGTCAAGAGGCCATAGGCCAGCATGCGCCCAAAGAACTGGCCCAGAAAGCAGCCGACGGAAAGGATGGGATCGACGAAGCCGGCCGCATCTCCCACGCGCGCGAACCCCGGCCGGGTGAGGGTTCTGGAGAGGTAGGAAAAATCCCGCAGCGAGTGGACGAGCACGGATCCTTTCTCATACGGCACGAGCTCGGCCCCGCGCAGAAGCCCGGAAAGCTCCGGACAGGACGCGAGCGCCGATCGGTAAAAAGCCTCCGGATCGCCCTTCGGACCGGCGCGATGCGATTGGAAATCGGTCACGACGCCCACAGAGGCCAAATCCGGCCGGATCGGAAAAAACCAAGACCAGCCGTTCGGGTGGGCCGCGATGAACGCGCGGGAAGATCCTATTGCGCCGGTATAGCGGGAATCCATCTTAAAGCCCCGAAAATACCCCCAATAGGCCACGTGCTTAAGCCGGGGATCCAGTTCCCGCTCGGAGAGACCGGCGGCAAAGCCCGCCTGTCCCGTCGCGTCAACGACGAAGCGCCCGCGATAATCCTTGCCGTCGCCGCCGCGCACGCCCGCCGTCCGGCCGTTTTCCTCAATCAATGAAACGGCGGAAACTCCCTCCAGCACCGCGGCCCCCAGAGAGGCCGCATGGTCCAAAAGGCATCGATCGTACTTGGCCCGATCCACGTGCCAGGTGTACGCCGTCTGAACGGAGCCGAAGCGCTCTTCCAAAGGGCGCAGGGACTCCATCTCGCCGAAAAGCATGTTCCAGGGCTGGGGATTGGCGCCCCACCGAAACGTCGCGCCGTATTTTCTGACGAAGCCCTCGCGGGCGACTTTCTCATAGGCGCCCATCTCATGGAGAATCCTGTTGATTTCCGAAACCAGCGTTTCCCCCACGTGGAAACGGGGGAAGCGCTCCTTTTCCAAAATGACGATTCGCGTCTCGGGCCGATGGCGCAAAAGGATGGAGGCCAGGGTCGCGCCGGCGGGGCCGCCGCCCGCGATCACGCAGTCCCACGAAGCTTCCTTTTTTCCCGGCACGGCGCTAGACATAAAGAGGATAGCCCCGATTGAGCAGGTTGTCCGGATCCAGCATCGCCTTGACGCCGCCAAGCGCGCGGCGGTATTCCGGATTCAAGCGCCCGAGAGCGCTTCTCGGCCACATCCGGCCCAGGCGGTAGGGAACGACGGCTCGGCGGGAAAGAAGCCCCAGCCAGCGGCTTTGGTGACGGCGGACCCAAGCCTCGTCGCGAACTCCCGATTTAAACGTCGCGTGAAACCCCGCATTGACGAAGTCGGGGGCGAAGTAGAGGGCCGTCCTGACCTGCGCGGCTCCGGCTTTTTGCTGCTCCGCCGCGACGCCCTCGGCAATCTCCAAAAGC
>JAGWJU010000395.1 GCA_028865585.1 Elusimicrobiota bacterium
AGCAGAACCAGCGCGGCGCGGGCAATCAGAATCAACGGAATAACGCCCCCAAGCCGCAAGGCGGCGGTTCGGGACAAAAAAACCAGCAGCCCAAGCCCAGCTCCCAAAATCAAATTTCTCCGCAGGATGCCAGGCGCATCATGCAAGCAGTCGCGGAACGGGAAAAACCGATGTCGAGAAAAATTAAAAATCAGGCCAAGGCGCAAGCGCCGGGCGGAGAGGATTGGTGAGGGCGCGCCTCCCAAAATAATAGAATAGCGCCATGATGGGAAAAATAAGAACTGCGGCCTTGGCCGCGTTCGTCCTGGCGTCCGCCGCCGCCGTGCGGGCGCAAATTTCCATCAATGATCAAGTCGACCGCAGCCAAGTCCCGCTTAACGGCCAAATCACCCTAACCGTAAGCGTCAACGGCCCGGATAGCTCTCTTCCCGACCCGCATATCCCAGCGTTGCCCGATTTCAGCGTCTATTCCTCCGGCCGCAATCAGAGCATCTCCATCATCAACGGCCGGGTTTCCAGCTCCATCGACTACACCTACGTGCTGGTGCCCCGTTTCGTGGGGAAAGGGACCATTCCGCCCATTACGCTGAGCTATAAGGGCCGCACGGTTGAAACCAGCCCCATCGCCATCGAGGTCCTGCGCTCAAACCCCAACGCCGCCGCTCAGCGGGAGGCCGCGGCGCCGCCCTCGCAAGTCCAGGCGCAGCGGGTCCCCGGAGCGCCGGACTTCTTCGTCACGGCGCAGCTCGACAAAAAGGAAGTCTATGTGGACGAGCAGGCGACCTTGACCGTGAAGTTCTACAACGCCGCCGCGCTCGCCGGGAATCCGCAATACACGCCGCCGGATCTCTCGGGGTTCATGAAGGAGGATCTCCCGCCCATCCGCCGGGAGACCGCGCAATTCCGCGGCCGGATGTACGACGTGTCCGTGATCAAGACCGCCCTTTTCCCGGAACACAGCGGCCGCCTGACCATCGGGCCCGCCTCGGTCGTCTGCCCGGTGATGGGGCAGGGCATGGATCCGTTTTCCCCGAATTTCTTCAACCAAGTCTTCAATATGAACTTCGGCGCGACGCAGACGAAGACGGTTTCCACCAACGCGCTCAAGTTGACCGTGCTTCCGCTGCCCAACGCCGGCCAACCCCAGAACTTCTCCGGAGCGGTGGGACGATTCTCCATCTCGGACTCACTGGACAAAAATCGCACTGAGGTCGGCGGCGCGCTCAACCTTACCGTGACCGTCAAAGGGCAAGGCAACCTAAGGGCCGTCGGCGATCTGACGATGCCGGCATTGCCGAATTTCAGAACCTACGAGACGGTCAGTTCCCTCAATCTTGATAAGAAAAACGACGTCGTGGAAGGCTCGAAGGTATACAAGACCGTCCTCATCCCAAGAGTTTCGGGGACGCTCTCCATTCCGCCCATTTCGTTTTCTTACTTCGATCCCGCCCGCCGCGCTTACGAAACCGCCCGCACCGAACCTCTTCCGGTCAGCGTAAAGCCCGGACCCGCGAACCAAACGACCGGCCTCATTTCATCGGGCGCGGCGGCGCCGGGGCTCACTGAAATATCCCAAGACCTCCGCTACCTGAAGACGAACCCGGCCAAGTCGCCCATCGCAAGCCTCCTGCGCAAGCTTGGGCGCGGCGGCCCGCAAAACGCAATCCCCTTTATTTTCTTCGCCGCCTGCTT
>JAGWJU010000396.1 GCA_028865585.1 Elusimicrobiota bacterium
ACGGGCGCGAAGAGGGTGGAACGCTCGTGAGGTCTATTCTACTTAAATGCGAGGCCAGGCCGCGCCCGAGCGCGGGCTCCAAGGCCTTGGCCGCCGCCTGGATTTTGGCGAGGTCCGCGGGCACCTGCGCGCCCGAGGCCTTGAAGGCGAAGAGCAAATCCTCGGTGGCCACGTTGCCCGTGGCGCCCGGCGCGTAGGGGCATCCCCCCAAGCCGCCCGACGAGGAGTCAAAGCCCGAAATCGAAAACTCCCGCCACGCGGTCAGCGCGTTGGCCGCGGCCATGCCGTAGGTGTCGTGGAAGTGCAAAAACACTTTTTCCGCGGGCACGCTCTTTAAGAGCAGGTCCAAGAGCCGCCGCACGTCGTCGGGCGCCGCGCGGCCGATGGTGTCGCCGATGGAGAGTTCCTCCACGCCCATATCAAAAAGCTTTTGCGCGACCGGCAGAACCTTCTCCGGCGCCACTTTCCCCTCGAACGGGCAGTAAAAGGCGGTCGAGATGTAGCCGCGCACGGGAAGTTCCATCTTGAGCGTGCGCTCCAAGACGGGCTTGAAGCGCTCGATGGACTCGGCCACGGACGCGTTGATGTTGCGCCGGTTGAAAGTCTCCGACGCCGCGGTGAAGACCGCGATTTTGTCCGCGTCCGCGTCCAAGGCGCGGTCCAAGCCCTTCTCGTTGGGCACCAGGGCCGAGTAGACGACGCCCTCGCGGCGCACGATGCTCTCGAAGACCTCGGCCGAGTCGGCCATCTGCGGCACGGCCGCGGGCGAGACGAACGCGCCGACCTCGATCTCCTTTAAGCCCGAGGCGGACAAGGCGTCCACGAAGGCGACCTTGGCCGCGAGCGGCACGATCGCCTTCTCGTTTTGCAGGCCGTCGCGCGGCCCGACTTCGACCAGGCGAATCGCGGGCAGGCTCAAACGTTCTTCTCCGGCGCGGAAGACGGCGGGACCCAGGACGCGGGGCGCTTTTCCAAAAAGGCGGACAAGCCCTCCTGCCCCTCGGGCGAGCGGCGCAGGCGGGTCAGGGTGTCCAGCACCAGCTTGGCGCGGGCGTTGAAGTTAAGCGCGGGAAATTTGCGCAGCAAGGCCTTGGCCTCGCGCACGGCGTTGGGCCCGTTCTTAAGGATGTTCTTGACCGCGTTGCCGGTGCGCTCCGCGAGCTCGTCCGGGTGCGTGACTTCGTGCACGATGCCCAGGTGCTTGGCCGTCTTCATGTTGAAAATCTCGCCGGTCAGGTAATAGCGCCTGGCCTGCGCCTCGCCGATTTTTGGCAGCACGAAGCACGAGATGACCGCGGGGATGATGCCCAGGCGCGCTTCGGAGAAGCTCATGCGCGCGTTTTCCTCGGCCACGACGATGTCGCAGGCCGAGGCCAGGCCCAGGCCGCCGCCGAAGACGTTGCCGTGCAGGGACGCGACGACCGGGACGGGGCAGGCGTCGACCGCCAAGGCCATGTCGAGCAAAAGCTTGGCGTCCTGGCGGCTTTTGGCGGGCGGCAGTTTCCCCGCGCGGCGCATCCAATTAATGTCCGCGCCGGCGCAAAAATCCTGGCCCGCGCCGCGCACCACGACCGCGCGCAAATCTTTTTTCTTGGCCAGCGCCTTGAAGGCCGCGGTCAACTCCCGCAGCATCGCGTCGTCCATGGCGTTTCTCACCTGCGGGCGGTTCAAGACCACCTCGGCCGCGGCGC
>JAGWJU010000044.1 GCA_028865585.1 Elusimicrobiota bacterium
TCGCCGCGCCGGAACTCTTCGCGGCGGCGGCTAAGGCATTGAATAAAGCGGGCGCGCGCGTCGTAGCGATTCAGGGGCCGGGCGAAGCAGAATCGGTTAATCAATTGAAGGCGCTTGCCGGCTTGGAACTCCCCGTCGCAGTTCTCGATTTGGACGGGCTCAAGGCCTTCTTCTCCATGACACGTTTGCTGGTTTCCAACGACGGCGGGACCATGCATCTGGCCGCGGCTATGGGCGCTTCCGCTCTGGCGCTGTTCTCGGCCACGGACCCGAAGATATGGGCTTCCGAAGGAGTCGTTCCCGTTGATATGCGCGGCCGGGAGCGGCGGGCCGCCGAGTCCGAGGTGACGGATTTGGCTCTTAAGCTGCTTGAGCCGCCGGCTCCGGCGCTGTCTTAGGCGATTCTTTGAACGCCTCGGCGACGGCGTGCGCGACCGTGGCGACCGGAATCGAGTGGCCCACCAGCTTTGAGAGAGTACTCATCTGCTCGGGTTCAAGCCGGCAGGGATTGATGCGGTAAAACGGCGAGAGATCGCAGTCGACGTTAAGCGCGAAGCCGTGATAAGCGACGTTTCGGCGCACGGCTACGCCGATGGAAGCGATTTTTCTGCCGCGGCACCACACGCCGGTGAACCCCGCCACGGTCTCGGCCGCTAAGCCGAAGCGGGCGCAGGTCCGGATAAGCGCTCTTTCAATGAGACGGAGATGATCGACGGCGCCTAGCCCGCGCTCTCCCAAATGCACAATGGGATATCCTATCAACTGGCCCGGGCCATGATAGGTCGTGTCGCCGCCGCGCTCGATGATGTGATAAGGGTGGGGCAGTCCCGGCGGCGGGACGTCGCGGGAGGATGCGCCGCAGGTATAGACCGGCTGGTGCTCCAAAAGAAGAAGCGTGTCCGCAATCAGTCCCCGCGCCCGCTCGTCTACGAGCCGTTTTTGCAGGGCCCAAGCCTCGGTGAATTCAACCTGGCCCAGAAACCGGACGTCCATCGCGCGACTCAGCGCTTGACGGGCGGCAGGATGTGCAGGGCCTGCCCCACGCAGGCCTCGGCGGCGTCGACAATGGACTCGCACAGGGTCGGGTGGGGGTGGATGGCCTCGGCGATGTCCTCGATGGTGGCCTTGAGCTTGACCGCGAGGCAGCCTTCCCCGATGAGATCCGACGCGCTGGCGCCCACGATGGCGACTCCCAGGACCTCGCGCGTTTCTTTGTCCGCGACGACCTTGTAGAAGCCCTCGGGTTTGCCTACGGCCTGGGCGCGCCCCGAGGCCGCGAAAGGAAAGCGCCCGACGATGGGTTCTCGCCTCCGCGCGCGAATCTGCTCTTCGGTCTCTCCCACGAAGGCGATTTCGGGGTCGGTGAAGATGGTCCAGGGCACCGCGCCGATGCCGTGCGTTTGAAAGCCCGCGATGGCCTGCGCCGCCACGACGGCTTCCTGCGAAGCCTTGTGCGCCAGGTAGGGCGCGCCGACAACGTCTCCGGCAGCGTAAATGTGGGAAACGCTGGTCTGGTATCGCGCGTTGACCTTGATGTGCCCTTTGGGGTCGGTCTCCACGCCCGCCGCATCCAAACCCAAATCCTTGGTGATGGGAACGCGGCCCACGCTCAAAAGAATCTTGTCGGCCTCGACGGTTTTTTCGCCCTCGGCCGTTTTGACGCGGACCGACAGGCCGGAGCCCGTTTTCCCGTATCCCAAAGCCTGGGACTTGGTCAGTATCTCGACGCCGAGCTTCTGAAGGCTGCGCAGGACGGGGGAAACCATCTCCGAAGACACTCCTGGCAAAACTTGATCCATGAATTCGATCACGGTCACCTTGGTTCCGAGCTTGGCGAAGAAAGTTCCGATTTCGAGCCCGATGACGCCTCCGCCGATGACCGCAAGGCGGTTCGGCGCTTCGGAAAGCTCCAAAGCTTCTTTGGAGCTGAGCACGAACTCTCCGTCAAAGGAGAACCCGGGGATTTCCGCGGGCCTCGTGCCGGTCGAAATGAGCGCGTGCGCGAACTCGACCGTCTCCTCGCCGTCGGCCTTCGCGATGACGGCGGAGTTGGGGCCGGTCAATCGCGCGGTTCCCGCCAAAACGTCGACCTTGTTTCCTTTTTCCAGGGACGCGATGCCGCGCACAAAGCCTCCGACGACGCCGTTTTTCCAGGCTTGCACCTTGGCCCAGTCGATGCCCAGTCCCGAGGCGCTCATGCCCAAGGATGATTGCGCCGCTTTGGGGCGGTAGTACTCGTCCGCCGCGTGAATGAGGGCCTTGGAGGGGATGCAGCCGTAGTTGAGGCACTCGCCGCCGAGCTTGTCCTTCTCGACCAGCAGGGTTTTTTTGCCCAGCTTGCCGAGCTTGATGGCGCCGACGTAGCCGCCGGGCCCCGCGCCGATGACGAGAACCTCCGTGGAGAGAGCCATGGACTTAAAGCAGCGTCTTCGGGTTCCCGAGCGCTTTGACGATCGTGTTCATGAAAGACGCCGCCTGCGCGCCGTCCGTGACGCGATGGTCGAAGGTGAGAACCAGGTTGGCCATGGTCCGGATTTGCACCGCGCCGTCCCGGACAACGGGCCGCTCCTGCATCTTCATGACGGCCAGGATGGCGACCTCGGGATAATTGATGATGGGCGTGGCGAAGAGTCCCCCGATGGGCCCGATGTTGGTGATGGTGAAGGTTCCGCCGGAGAGCTCCGACGCCTCGATTTTTCCCGCGCGGGCCTTCTCAGCCAGGCGGTGGATGTCCGAGGCCAGGGTCAGAATGTCCTTCTTGCCCGCGTCCTTGACCACCGGAACCATGAGTCCCGACGGCGTCGAGGCCGCGATGCCGATGTGATAGTCGCGCTTGTGGATGATGGCGCCCGCCTTTTCATCCAGGGTCGCGTTGAATTGGGGGAACTCCTTGAAGGTTTTGATGAGCGCCTTGATGATGAAGGGCAGATAAGTCAGTTTGATCGACTTCTTTTCGGCTTCGGCTTTCATCTCCTGCCGGAGCTTAACCAGCGCGGTAAAGTCGGCCTCGTCCATGTGCGAGACGTGCGGCACGGTGCGCCAGCTCTCGGCCATCTTCTCAGCGGTCTTGCGACGGATGCCGATGAAGGGAATCTGCTCGTCGCCCGCGGCAGCCGCGGCGGGCTTGGCCGCACCGTTGGCCGCGTGGACGGCCGTTCCGTTGGCCGCGCGGCGCACGTCGTCTTCGGTGATGCGCCCGGCCGGGCCGGTGCCGGAGATTTTGGCCAAGTCGACTTTCAGATCGGAGGCCAGCTTGCGCACGGCCGGAGTGGCGCTGACAGTGGCCGTGGAGGAGGTTGTCGCCGTGGCGGACTTCGAAGCGGCCTGGGCCGGCGCGGCGGCCACGGGAGCGGCGGCGGGCTTGGAATCGCCGCCGGCAATTTCAAAAGTCACTAGAGTTTCATGCACTTTGACCTTCTCGCCGACTTTGGCCGCGAGCTTGGCGATTTTGCCGTTCTTGGGGCTTGGGATCTCCACCTCGGCCTTGTCGGTCAGGACGTTGCAAATCGGATCGTTTTCCTTGACCGTGTCGCCTTCCTTGACGTGCCATTTGACGAGTTCGCCCTCGGTGAGGCCCTCGCCGATGTCCGGCAGCTTGAAATCGTAGTTCATGGCAGCTCCTTGCGAATGGATTTCCAACGTCCCGATTTTATCAAAAGGCTTCGTCAGAACGCCAGAATCGCGCGCGCGGCGCGGAGGACGCGCTCCGCATCTGGAATGTAGTGCTTCTCAAGGCGGAACAGCGGCATGCGGATATCCCAGCTTCCCACGCGCTTGACCGGCGCCTTGAGGCTCAAAAGCGAGCGCTCGGAGATGAGAGCGCTGACTTCGGCCGCCCAGGAGCCCATGTTGGGCGCTTCGTGCGCGATGACCACGCGTCCGGTCTTTTGCGCCGAAGCCAGAATCGCCTCCAAATCGAGCGGGGTTAACGTGCGCAGATCCAGGACTTCAGCGGAGGCGCCTTCCTTTTCCAATATCTCGGCGGCCTTAAGACAGGTGTGGACCATGGCGCCCCAGGAAATTAGGGTGAGCTCGGACCCGACCCGGGCTTGGCGCGCCTTGCCGATGGGCGTTTCATAAGGCTCCTGCGGCACCTCGCCCTTGACCGCGCGATAAAGCGCCTTGGGCTCGAAAAAAACTACGGGATCAGGATCGCGCACGGCGGCGATCAAAAGCCCTTTGGCGTCAGCGGGCGTCGAAGGGCAGATGACTTTGATGCCGGGCGTGTGGCAGACGTAGGCCTCGGGCGATTCGGAATGGTGCTCGGGCGCGTGGATGAGACCTCCGTGCGGACAGCGCAGCACCATGGGCACGGTGTTGCGGCCGCGCGTGCGGTTGCGCATGCGGCCCATGTGGCAGAGGATTTGATCCATGCCCGAGGGCAGGAACCCGTCGAATTGAATTTCGCACACGGGCCGGAATCCGTCGATGGCAAGGCCTATGGAGGATCCGAGAATGCCGATTTCGGCCAAGGGCGTGTCCACGACGCGGTCGGCGCCGAATTTCTGCTGCAAGCCTTCGGTCGCGCGGAAGACGCCGCCGTTGAGGCCCACGTCCTCGCCCAGAACAAGAACTCTCTCATCCTCGGCCATCGCCTGATGCAGCCCCTGATTGATGGCTTGAACCAAATTGAGCTCGGGCATATTATGGGAACCGCCCTTCGGCCGGGGGCAGGACGGCTAAATTGTCGTCCCCAGTTTTTGTCTCTAAAATTTTTTCAAGCTCCGCGCGCTCCTCGATAAGCTGCCAGGGCGCGACCGCGTAATTCTCGGAGAACATGTCGAGAGGGTTCGGCGGGGAGAAAGATTCATAGGCTTTGATTTCGGCTTCCAACATCGCCAAAGACTCTTTTTGCAGGCGCGCCTCTTTTTCGGCGTCCCACAGGCCCTGGCTCTCCAGGTAGCGGCGAAGCCTCAGGATGGGATCCTTGCGCTTCCACGCCTCCACTTCCGCCGCGTCGCGGTAGCGCCCGGCGTCGTCCGCCGTGGTGTGGTGGCTCAAACGATAGGTCTCGCATTCGATGACGCTGGGACCGCGGCCCTCGCGCGCACGGGCGACGGCCGCGCTGACTTCCCTATAAATCGCGAAGACATCGTTGCCGTCCACTTGGACGCCGAAGGCTCCATAGCCCCAGGCTTTTTGCGCGAGAGTCTTTCCGGCCGACTGCTTCTCCCGCGGCACGGAAATGGCCCAATGGTTGTTTTCGATGATGTAGATCGCCGGCAGCTTCATGGAGGCGCAAAACGTCAGGGCTTCGTGCAAATCGCCTTTGGACGAGGTGCCGTCGCCCAGGTAGGCCATCGCCACGCCGCCTTTGCCTTTGAGCTTTTCACCCCAGGCCAGGCCCGCCGCCTGGGTCAGGTGCGAGCCCACGGGAATCGCGAAAATAAGATCGTTGTTCTCATCGGGAAACTTCACGCCGCGATCGTCGCCGGCCCAATAGAGCAGGGAGTAGCGCAGCTGCATGCCTCGCGCATAGTAGGCGCCCTGGCCTCGGTAAGTCGGCACGAGCCAATCCTTGGGCCGCAGACACGCCGCCGGAACGATTTGGCTGGCCTCCTGGCCGAGAATCATGGGGTAGGTGCCCAGGCGGCCCTGGCGCTGCAGTTTGACCGAGCGCTCGTCGAAAAGCCTCAGCTCGATCATTTTTCGGTAGAGCCAGAGAAGCCGGTCCTCGGGCAAATCCACGGGAATGGAGAAATCGCGCACGCCCTCGGCGCTCAGGATTTCGACGCGTTCGGTCCGCGAGAGGTCAGCCGAGGTGATTGGCACCGAGATAATCCTTCAGGAAAAGCTCGCCGGCCCGATAGGAGCTGCGCACGAACGGCCCCGATGCCACGTGCAGAAAACCCATCTCCCGCGCGCGGCGGCCGTAATCCTCGAAGCGCTCGGGCGAAACGAATTCCGTGACGGGGAGGTTGCGCTTGGCGCGGCTGGGCCGCAGATACTGGCCGATGGTCAAGATTTGCACGCCGGCTTGGCGCAGGTCGTAAAAGGCCGCCAAGACCTCGTCTTTCGTTTCTCCCAAGCCCAGCATCAAAGAGGATTTGCTCGGCGTTTTTGGCGCGATTTCGCGGCACAAAGCCAAAACTTCAAGGGACTGCCGGTACGAGGCCCGGTGGTCGCGCACGTCCGGAGTCAAGCGCTCGACGGTCTCCAGGTTGTGGGCCAGCACGTCCGGCCCGGCCGCGGCGACGATTTCAAGCAAATCCCGCCGGCCCTGAAAATCCTGCATCAGGATTTCAATCAAAAGCTTCGGATTTCGCCGTTTGGCCTCGCGAATGACCTGCGCGACATGCCCTGCGCCTTGATCCGGCAAATCGTCGCGGCACACGGTGGTGATGACGGCGTAGTCGAGGCCCATGTCCGAAAGAGTCTCCGCCAGCTTTATGGGCTCCTCGGGATCCGGGGCGTCGGGTCTGGCTTTGGATGACACGGAGCAAAAACGGCAGGCGCGCGTGCACTCGTCTCCCAAGAGCATGAAGGTCGCGGTGGCGGCGCCCTTTTGTCCGCCCCAGCACTCGGCGATGTTGGGGCAGCGCGCTTCCTCGCACACGGTGTGCAAGCTGCGGCGGGCGGAGACGGCCTTGATGCGCTCGAAATCCTTTCCGCCCGCGAGCTTGACCTTGAGCCAAGACGGCAGGGGGGAAGGTCGTTCCGCGGTCGCGGAATTACTCATGGCCGGCCAGGAACCGCTCGGCTTCCAGCGCGGCCATGCAGCCCGTGCCCGCCGCAGTGACTGCCTGGCGGTAGCGCGCGTCCATGACGTCTCCGGCCGCGAAGACGCCCGGCACGGAAGTCCGCGTGCGGCCGTCCGTGGAGAGGTAGCCGTTCGGCTCGGTCTTGAGTTGGCCGTTTAAGAAAGCCGTGTTGGGCGCGTGGCCGATGGCGACGAAAAGCCCCTGGCAGGAGAAATCGCTCTCCTTCCCGGTCTTCAGGTTCTTGAGCTTGAGCCCGTGGACTTGGCCGTCTCCCAGCACGTCAGCCACGGCCGTGTCCCAGACGAAGCTGATTTTTGGATTTTTTCGCGCGCGCTCCTGCATGATTTTGGAGGCCCGCAGCTCGTTGCGCCGGTGAATGACCGTGACCTTGGAGGCGAAGCGGGTGAGAAACGTCGACTCCTCCATGGCCGTGTCGCCGCCGCCGACCACGGCGACTTCCTTGCCCTTAAAGAAGAATCCGTCGCACGTCGCGCAGGCCGAAACCCCGTGGCCCATAAGCTTGGCTTCGGAGGGAATTCCCAGCAGCTTGGCCGAGGCCCCGGTCGCGATGATGAGCGTGTCCGTCGAGGCCTTAATGCCTTCGGTCGTCTCAAGCTGGAAGGGCCGCTTGGATAAGTCGACCTTGGAAACGTTCTCCTGGACGATTTTAACGCCGAGGCGCTCGCACTGCTTTTTCATGCGCTCGACGAGTTCCGGCCCCATGATAGGCTCCTCGAAGCCGGGGAAATTCTCCACGTCCGAGGTGATCATGAGCTGGCCGCCCAGGCTCACGCCTCCAAAAACAAGGGGTTCTAATGCCGCCCGGGCGGCGTAGATGGCCGCAGTGTAGGCGGCCGGACCGGATCCGATGATGACGACTTTCTTTGAATAAGTCATAATTAATTATACAAGAATGGCCACGAGGGATAAAATCTGCATCTTGGGCGTGCGCTGCAAAGCCCGTGTGGGCGTTCCCGAAAAGGAGCGCCGCCGCCCGCAGTCCATTGAAATCGACGCCGTTTTGGAGTGCGACATCCGTCCGGCAGCGAAGAACGATGATTTTAAAGCCGCGGTAGATTACCAGAATGTCGAGCGAACCGTGCGGAGCCTGGCCGAGGGGCGGCCCTGGCGGCTCATCGAAACCTTGGCCGAAGAAATCGCACGGGCCCTGTTGCGATGCGACGCCCGGATTTTAGCCGTGATCGTGCGGGCTCATAAGCGCCCCGCGTTGATGCCTCTAACGCGCGATGTCTGCGTTGAAATCCGCCGCGCCCGGCGTCGGGCTTCGCGGAGAATGGATTAGCGCCGGGAAATTTGGGACAATGTCCCGCTTGCCATGAAATCGATTAAAAGGCTCATCCCCTATCTCAAGCCGTACTGGGTCCGCTTCATCGAGGCCTGCTTGGTCATGATCGGCGTGGCGCTTTTAAGCGGCGCCATGGTCGCCATCTTGGAGCCCGCGGTCAACAATGTCCTCATTAAGAAGGACGCGCACACGGCCTACATCATCACTGGGCTTA
>JAGWJU010000045.1 GCA_028865585.1 Elusimicrobiota bacterium
GGCCTTCCGAGAGGCTCGCGCAAGCCCGGCAAATTAAAAGCTCTTCGGAAGAAAAGCGAAGGCTGCGTTGCGCCATGCGTCCGGCCTAGGAGCCGGTCGCGGCTGCGCGTTTTTCAATTTCGCGCCGACGGAGCTCGCGCTTAAGGACCTTCTGCAGGGCGTTCTTGGGAAGGGATTCGACGATTTCCACGTCCCGCGGCCTCTTGTAGGGATCGAATTTTTCCCGGCAGTACTTGAGGATGGCGGACTTGTCCGCCGAGGCGCCCGGCCGAAGAGTCACGAAGGCCTTAATAATCTCGTCGCCGTGCTCATGCGGGATTCCGATGACGGCGGCCTCCATCACGGCCGGGTGCTCCAAAAGCGTTGCCTCCACCTGGGCGGAGAACACCTTCAAGCCCTTGATGATGATCATGTCCTTTTTGCGATCGCGAATAAAAAGATACCCCTCTTCATCGACAATGCCGATGTCGCCCGTTTTAAACCATCCGTCTTTCGTGAAAGCATCCCGCGTTGCCTCCGGCAAATTGTAATAGCCTTTCATGACGCAGTCACCCTTGATGCACACCTCACCCTCTTGGCCCCGCGCCGTCTCTCGCCCGTCCTCATCGATAATTCTGACGGCCACTCCTTCGATGGGTCGTCCCACGCTTCCCCGCCGGAATTCGCTGGGCGTGTTGAGCGAAACCACCGGCGAGGTTTCAGTCAGGCCATAACCCTCCAAAATCGGGACGCCGAAAGCCCGTTCGAAGGAATCCTGCACCGCCAAGCCGAGCGGAGCCGCGCCGGAAATGGCGATGCGTACGCGTCTAAAAAACCACCAGCGAAGGACGAATTTTTTGAATCCGCAGGCCTGCTTGGCAAGCACCCCGTAAATCTGGGGCACGGCCGAAAAGAGGCTGACCCGCTCCTTTGCCATGAGCTTGAGCCACGGGCCCGGAGGCACGATATTGGGAACGATAACCAGTTTTACGGCCTTGTGCACGGAGACCAAGACGTTGCCGGTCCAAGCGAACGTATGGAACATGGGCAAAATGCAGAGCACCGCGTCGCCGCTCCGAACGTCGAGTCTCTTCGCCGCATTGACGCAGTTGGTCGTCAGATTCCGGTGGGTCAAAATCACGCCCTTAGGATTGCCCGTCGTTCCCGAGGTATAAAGAATCGCGACAGGGTCCTGCTCTCCGATGGGCGCGAAGTCATCCCTGCCCGGCGCGAACAAGTCCGCGAAAACGGATTCTCCGCGCTGGAGATCGCCGGAAGAAGCGTCGCTGACCCATATTTTTTCAAGCGCCGGGCACTGCTTCGCGGCCGCGCGCACGCCTTTGATGAACTCTTTCTGGGTCACGCAGCCTTTGGCGCCGCAGTCCTTGAGCATGTAGGACAGTTCGTCGGCTTTGTGAATCATGTAGTTAATCGGAACGGCCATCGCTCCGAGACGGGCCAGGGCGAAGTACGCGACGACGAACTCGACCGAGTTGCGGTGGATGACGGCGACGCAGTCGCCTTTGGCCAGGCCCGCCGCGCGAAACCCCTTAGCCGCTCGCAGAACCTGATTGCGGAACTCCGAGAAATTCAAGCGGCCGCTTTGCCACGTCAACGCTGTTTTAGCCGGAGCGCTTTCTGCCGCCGCGTCGAGCAGGTCGTTAAGCGTTCTCATCTCTGCTTAGGATCCAGGATATCTCGGACTCCGTCGCCGAGGAGGTTCCAGCCGAGGACGAAAAGGAAAATCGCCGCGCCCGGGATGAGCACGGTGTTCCAATACGCGAAGGCGTTGCCCGGGCTTCCCAAAATCCAATCCTTCGACATGGAGATGAGCTGCCCCCAATCGGCATAGCCCGCGGGCGCGCCGAGACCCAAGAAGCTAAGCGCCGCCGCCGTAATGACGACGCTGCCCACATCAAGGGAGGCCACGACCAGCACGGGGTAAATGGAATTAGGAATGATGTGTTTGACGAGAATACGGGCATCCGAGGCGCCCAAAGCGCGCGCGGCGAGCACGAATTCGCGTTCCTTGATCGCCATGACGTCGCCGCGCAGAAGCCGCGTGTAGGAGGGCCACCACACGGCGGCGACGGACAGCATCACATGGTCCAGGCTCGGGCCCAGGACAGAGACGATGACGACGGCCAGGACCAGTCCGGGGAAAGCCAGGATGACGTCCGTAAACCGCATCAGCGCCTCGTCCACCCAGCCGCCGTAGAAGCCTGAAATCGAGCCCAAGAAGATTCCGATCAGAAGCGCCGTTCCCACGACCAGAACGGCGACCTTAAAAGCCGTGCGCGTCCCCCAGATCATGCCGTAGTAGAGGTCGTATTGATTCTCGGTCGTGCCGAACCAATGCTTGGCGCTGGGGAGCTTCGGCTCAGGGTTGTAGCCGTATTCAGGGATGAGATAGGCGCTGCGCGAGTTGGCCGGCACGGGCGCCAGAATCGGCGCTATCGCCGCAATGAGAAGGAAAAATCCGATGATACCGAAGCCCAAGAGAGAAAGCGGCCTTCTCTTAAGCGCCTTCCATGCCGCCGCAGCTCGGGACCGATTCTCCATGCCTCAGCTCAGCCTAATGCGCGGATCCACGAACGCATAAAGGATGTCCGAAATCATATTGGCCGTGACAAAAAGAAACGCCGAAAGCAGCGTCGAGCCCATGACGCCGGGGACATCGAGCTGCTGGGCGGCGATCACGCTCCAGCGTCCGATGCCGGGAAAGTCAAAAATGGTCTCGGTGATGACCACGCCGCTCAAGAGGCCGATAAAGAGGAGGCTCGAGAGCGTCACGACGGGAATGAGCGCGTTCTTGCGCGCGTGCTTCTTGACCACAACGCTCTCCGGCAGGCCCTTGGCGCGGGCCGTGCGCACGTAGTCTTTGCCCAATTCCTCCAGCATGGACGAGCGAGTGATGCGCAAAAGAAGCGCCACGCTGATATAAATGAGCGTGGCCGCCGGAAGGATCATATGCGAAAAGATATCCCCGGCCGCGGCGAAGTCGCCGTTTAAGAACGCGTCCAAGGTCAGAAGTCCCGTATAGTGGTGGAAGCCTGACGAATGCACGAGCAGATCCACATCGAGAGAGTAGCGCCCGGGAGGGAAAATCTGGAAGTGGCCGTAGAAAACCATGAGTAAAAACAGGCCGAGAACGAAGCTCGGCAGGGAATAGCCCGTGATGGCGACGACCCGCGTCGTTTGATCGAGCAGTTTATCCTTCTTGACCGCCGAGAGCGTGCCGAAATAGATTCCCAAGAGCAGAATGGGAATGAAGGAGACCAGAGTCAGTTCAAAGGTCGCCGGGAAAAACGCCCGGATGGCGTCGGACACGGGCATCTTGGCCGTCTCGCTATAGCCGAGGTTCCCGTGGAGCACCTGCTTCAGCCAAATCCAATATTGCACCGGCATGGGCTTGTTAAGCCCGTATTTCTGGATGACCTCGTTCAAAGCCGAGAGCTGCCTGGGGTCATGGATGTAAAGGGAGGCCCGCATCGCCGGCGAAAGGAACTGCAGCGCTCCAAAAAGAAGCATGGTCACGCCCAACATCACAAGAGGAAGGAATAGGAGGCGTTTGGCGATGAATTTAAGCATGCTTAGGCGCTTTTGCAGCGGGCTTTTGGGTTGAAACCGGCAACTGCTTGTAAACTGGATAATAATAGCATCCGTAAGGCGCGTCAGGGAAGATGGGATTGTTTACCCATCCTTTGACCCAGTCGCGCTGGGTGCGGTAATCGAGAGGCTGCAGAACCGGCAAATCGGGAACATCTTGGTATTCGAGCTCCTGGATGCGCCAATAGAGTTTTTCCCTAGCGGCCGGGTTCGTCTGGGCAACGGCTTCGTCGATGAGCTTGTCGATTCGCGGGTCCGCAAAATGCTGCGGCCCCGGGTAGGCCCCCTGCGAATCGAGCATCGGGAAAGCGAAATCATAGGCGTCCGGGTAATCGGCCTGCCACGCCAGAATGAAGATGGGGAGCTTGGACGCGATGTAGGCATCTAGAAATTCGGGCCAATCGATGGGCCGGATTTCTATATTGAATCTGGGATTGAGCGCCTCGACGTTGTGCTTAAGCACCTGCAAGAGCGACTGCCGCATGATGTTTCCGGCGTTATAGACGGCGGTAAACTTGAAGCCCTTCTTCCAAACCCGGCCTCCGAATGCCTTTTTAAAATAATAAGCGGCTTTCTGCGGATCGTGGTGATACTTTTTTTGGCTCGGATTGTAGCCTAAGAGGCCCTTCGGCACGACCCCCGTGGGTTGGATGCCCTTGTTGTTGACCACATCATTGATGTATCCCTTGTAATCGAAGGCGTAAGCGAACGCCTTGCGCACGTTCACGTCATTGAAGAAGTCCAAGGGGATTCCATTCCCATCAAGCTTGCCCGATCCGATGTACGGATTCGCCGTCCCGTTAAGCTTGAACGTGAAGAAAACAATCGGATTGATTTCCAACGTCGACAGGTTATCAACGATGTCGACATGGGGGATATTCTGAACTTGCTCCCAGACATCCCGCGTCGCGTAGATGGAGTCGGCCTGACCCGCTTGAATCATGAGCTTGCGGGTTTCAAATTCGTCGATGCCCTTGATGATGACGTACTTGAGCTTGGCCGGGGCGCGCCAGTAATGATCGTTGCGGCGCAGGACGATTTCGTGCGTGTTCCGATCCCAGCGAACCAGGACGAAAGGCCCGGTGCCGAATGCGTGCTCGAAGAAATAGGACGTCTGTTTTTCGGGGTTATTGTATTTCTTCCAGGTCGCCTCGGAGCCGTCCCAGTCTCCGTGCTCCGTCGCCCATTTTTTGGAAACGATGGGCGCCCAGGACGCAAGGATGGTTGGCAGCGGCGAGAAGGGCCGCGGCAGGCGCAGAACCAAGTTCCATCCGTCAATCTGCACCGATTGTTCGGCCCTCTTAAAAATGCCGGGAACAATCTTGCCCTTGGCGTCCCGCGTGCCGCCATAGCCGGTCAAGGGCTCGAGCAAGAGCGGAGAGGGGCCCGCGTCGCGATCTTGCAGCATGAAGCGCAGGACGGAATAGCGCACGTCCTGCATGGTCATGGGCGTGCCGTCCTGGAACGTCACGTTCCGTCGAATGGGGATGGTATAGGTGCGTCCGTCGGCGGAAATGAGGCCGTTGGCCCGCGTCGGAACCTTAGCCGCAATAAGCGGGATAAGCTCCTTGGTAGAGGCCCCTTTAAAGATGAATAATGGTTCGTAGACGTTGAGGATCACCTCGTCCGAAGCCGTATCGTAGGACCACGCCGGATCCATGCTGTCGGAGTCGTTGAAGGTCAGTTCGGTGTATGTCGAAGGATCGAAGGCCGCCTGCTCTATCGGCTTGCGCGCGCAAGAAACCAGGGCCAGCAGCAGGGCCGGAAAAAACGCGAGGCTCATTCGCCTGCCCATCATTGCCCCCCCTTGCTCACCGGATAAAGACTGCCGTAAATCCTGATGGGATTATAATGCCAATCATGGACCCAGGAGCGCAATGCCTCAACGTAGTAAGTTTCCACGGTATAAACCTGGGGAACGTCCGCGTAAGCGATGGCCTGCAAATCGGCGTAAAGCCTCGCGCGCCGATCGCCCGAGGATGTGCTCCGCGCCTGCAAAACGTCACCATCCGCGCGGGGGTTCGAATATCCCTGCAGCTTGGCATAGTAGCCCTGGCTGTAAAGAAAGGGCGTCACCGCGTCGTCCGGATCCGGATAGTCCAGAAGCCAGCGTGCCGTCGTCATGGGCAGACGCCGGGCCGAGAGAGCCGCAAGCCATTGGGGCCAGTCCATCGCCATGACGTCGATTCTGAACTTGGGATTGAGCGACTCCACGTTCTTCTTGAGGATTTCGGCCTCGATCCGGCGGTCCTCATACCCCTGCTGGTAGACCAGAGTAAAGCGGAATCCCTTTTCCCAGACCTGTCCCCCAAGCGCTTTTTTAAACCGGTCTGCCGCGCGCGTCAGATCGTAGGGAAGCACCGGCTGGTTGGCGTTGTAGCCGAAAAGGTTCGAGGGGATCGGGCCGCGAGCGCGGAAAGCGTGGCCCTGATAAGCGTCCTTGATGTAGGAATCGTAATCGAAGGCGTAGGCCATGGCATGGCGGATATCCGTATCGGCGAAAAAGCCGGGCGGGATGCCGTCGCCGTCTAATTTCCCCGACCCGATGAAAGGGTTGGCTTGAGGATTGACGGCGAAATTCATCAGAAAGACGTCGTGAACCTCCAGCATGGGGAGGTTGTCCGTGATGCTCACGCCGGGCAGGCCCTGGATTTGCGGCAGCTGCGCCCGATCGACCATGATGGCGTCGGCGTCGCCGGCGGCAAGCATGAGCTTGCGGGTTTGAAAGTTGTCGACGGTCTTAAAGACGACGTTCTGGAGCTTGGCCGGCGCGCGCCAATAACCGTCGTTCCGGGCCAGGACGACTTCCTGGTTCTGCCGATCCCAGCGCACGAGGCCAAAAGGCCCCGTGCCGTTCCCCTGGTCGAAAAGCGGCGCCGACTCTCGCGAAGGGTTGAAGTGCTCGGCCCAAGTCTTCTTCGCGCCGTCCCATCCTCCGTGCGAAACGATCCAGTCCTTCGAGACCACGGGGCAGTAGTTGGCCAGGACGGACAAGAGCGGCGGATAGGGCTTGCTTAAGTAGATGACCACGGATCCGAACTGCACCTCAATGGCGTTGTTCGCCTGATCGTAAAGGCTGAGCTTGGGCTTGCCGTCCTTGCCTGCGGCAGAAGACACTCCCAGGATGGGATCGAGCAGAAGATAGGAAGGCCCCGAGACGCGATCCATGAGCATGCAGCGCATAAGCGAATATTTGACGTCCTCGGGAGTCATGAGGCTGCCGTTTTGGAAATGCACCTTCTCGCGGATCGGGAATGCGTAGCGCAGCCCGTCCTGGGAAACAAGGCCGTTGGCCCGCGATGGAACCACCGACGCCAGGCGCGGCACGAACTGATTCACGGACCAGCCTTGATAGGCGATCAAGGTCTCATAGATTTGACTGGTGATTTCGTGGCTGATGCCGTCGAATTCCCAATCGGGATCGAGGCTTTCGGGAGCGCCGGCGATGGCATATACGAAGGTGCCGGGATTCTTGATCTGCGGCTGCGCGCGAATCAATCCCGGCGTAAAAAAGCACAGAGCAGCCAGCAAAACCGGGCGCCTGAATGCGGCGGGGGTGGACATTATCTCAATGGACGAGGGCTGCGGCGCTCGGCTTTTGAACGAAGGGCGAGACAGGGCAGGCAACCCAGTGCTCGGGCTGGATTTCCAAAAGTTCCGGCGTCCGGCTCTTGCAGGCCTCCGTGGCATAGCGGCAGCGGGGGTGGAAATGACAGCCGGAAGGCGGCGCCAAAGGGCTCGGCACGTCGCCCGTCAGGATGATCCGCGTCCGCTTTTTTTCAATGTTCGGATCGGGAACTGGAATCGCGGAGAGAAGAGCCTCGGTGTAGGGGTGCTGCGGGTTTCCAAGCAAAGATTCCGTTTGGCCCATCTCCACCACTCGACCCAAGTACATAACAGCGATCCGCCGGCAGAGATGGCGCACCGTGGAAAAATCATGGGAAATAAAAATGTAGGTCAGGCGCATTTCCTTCTGCAGATCCTTCAGGAGGTTGAGAATCTGCGCCTGGATGGAAACGTCCAGCGCCGAAACCGGCTCATCCGCAATGACGAGCTTGGGATTCAAGGCCAGGGCTCGCGCGATGCCGATGCGCTGGCGTTGGCCGCCGGAGAACTCGTGCGGATAAGAGGAAATCTTGGACTGGGCGAGACCGCAGGCGCCCATGAGGCGCTTGACGCGCTCGCGGCGCTCGCCCGGCGCGCCGATGCCGTGGATGACGAAGGGTTCCGTCAGGAGTTCTTCGACCGTCATGCGCGGGTTGAGGCTGGAGTAAGGATCCTGGAAGATGATCTGCATATCGCGCCGCAGGCGGCGCAGCGCGCCGCGCCGCAGAGAAAAGATGTTGTTTCCTTCGAAGAGCACTTCCCCGGCCGTCGGCCGATCCAGGGCCAGGAGGAGCCTCGCCAGCGTCGTTTTGCCGCAGCCAGATTCCCCCACCACCGCAAAGCTTTCCTGGGGCATGACCGAGAAATCCACCCCATCGACGGCTTTAAGCATGGTTTTGGAGGAAAACAACCCGCGCGAAACGGCGAAGTGGCGCTTGAGGCCGCGAATCTCGAGGATCGGCGCGTTCTCCTTGCTCATCGGCTTTTTACGTCCTCCGTCCAGCAGTACGAGTAGTGG
>JAGWJU010000397.1 GCA_028865585.1 Elusimicrobiota bacterium
GCCGAGAAGGACTTCTACGGCGCCGACCCCGACGTGCACGCCTTCTCCGAGTTCATCATGCAGTTCCTGTCGAAGTACGGCCGCTGGAACTCGCCCAAGTACCTCTTCGGCGAAAGCTACGGCACCACCCGCTCGGCCATCCTGGTCGACCGCCTGGAAACCGACGACGACGTGGACTTCAACGGCGTCATCCTGCTCTCCCAAATCTTGAACTACGACTTGAGCGTCGACGGCCCGGAGACCAACCCGGCCATCGACCTGCCCTACGTCCTGGCCCTGCCCACCTACGCGGCCACGGCCTGGTACCATCATAAGCTGCCGGGTAAACCGCAGAAGTTGGACGCCCTCTTGGCCGAGGTCAAGGCGTTCTCCACGGGCGAGTATGCCCAGGCTTTGAACGCGGGCTTGGGTCTCTCGCCCAAGACCAGGCAGGACGTCGCGGAGAAGCTCCACGACTACACGGGCCTGCCGGTCTCCTACATCTTGAAGGCCAACCTGCGCATCGACGGCGGCGAGTTCGAGAAGACTTTGGAGAGCGACGAGGACGACACCGTGGGCCGTCTGGATACCCGCTTCTCTGGCCCGACGCTCGATCCGCTGAGCAAGGAAGCCCAATACGACCCGCAGGGCGCGGCCATCAGCTCGGCCTATGTTTCCGCCTTCAACAACTACGTGCGCAAGGATCTCCACTACGGCATGGGTGAGATTTACCTGCCCGAGATCGACAGCATCGAGCACTGGAACTTCACGGTTCTCCAGCCGCCCTACGGCAACGAGAGCTCGACGCCCAACGTGATGCCGGACCTGGCCGACGCCATGAAGCAGAACCCGGACCTGAAGATTCTCTTGAACGCCGGCTACTTCGACTTGGCCACGCCCTTCTCGGAAGGCCTCTACGAGATGAGCCACTTGCCCATCCCGGAGAAGCTCTTCAAGAACATCTCGTTCCACTTCTACCGCTCGGGCCACATGGTCTACGCGCACCAGCCCGCGCTGGTGGAACTGCACGACAACGTGGCGGCCTTCATCCGCAAGACGGACAACCAAGGCAGGTAGGCTTAAGCGCCCGCGCGGAAGGCGGAGAAGAAGCGCGCGCGCTCTTGGGCGAAGCGCCCTTCGACGATCGCGCGGCGAATCATGGCCGCGACGTCGGCCATGAGCTGGAGGTTGTGGTAGGTCAAAAGCCTCAGCACCGCGAGTTCCTTGGCGCGGAAGAGGTGGCTTAAGTAGGCGCGGGTGTATCCCTTGCACACGAAGCACCCGCACTCGGGGTCCAGGGGCGAGAAATCCCGCCGCATCGGGCTGTTGCCGATGTTGAATTGGCCTTTGCGGCTCATCACGCCGCCGTTTCTGGCCACGCGCGTGGGATAGACGCAATCCATCATGTCGACGCCGCAGGCGATGGCGTCCCACAAATCCTGCGGCGTGCCCACGCCCATCAGATAGCGCGGCTTTTCAGGCGGCAAAAAATCCACGATGCGGTTGAGCGCGTCCCAGGTCACGTCCTTGGGCTCGCCCACCGAGAAGCCGCCCAAGGACACGCCGTCGGCGGGGATTTCGCCCATGTGCTCGGCCGCTCGGCGGCGCAGCTCCGGATAAAACGAGCCCTGCGCGATGGGGAAAAACAGGCACTCTTTGCCGCTCTCGCGTTGGCGCTTGAGGGCGGGCACGGAACGCT
>JAGWJU010000398.1 GCA_028865585.1 Elusimicrobiota bacterium
CCGGCGGCGCCGACTCCGGCGCGACGGCGAGCACCGAGCCCGAGAGCGTGGTGTAGGGCATGACCGTCCGCCCGCCGTTGGCGTCAAGCAGCAGCAGGTCGTGCCAGCCCATGGACTCAACCGTGTAGTCCTTGCCCCCGACGCTGACGCGGCCGCCGGGGACGAAGGGCCGCGCCAGAAGCACGCGCGCGGCCTCGAAGACGTTGTTGATGACGTCGCCGGCCGCGATGGAGACCAGGACTCCGGTGACGCCCGCGGCGGCGGCGATGTGGTTCAAGGCGACTCCCATCACGGGCAAGGCGACCAGCCCGCCCAGGCCCCAGACGGCGATGGTGGAGACGGACTTGTAAAGGGAAATCTTGTCCTGGGGCCAGGAGCGGCGCGCGCCGGCCTTGTCGATGGCCCTGCGGACGAGTTTGTTGGCGAGGTGCGCGCCCAGGAAGATGCCGCCGATCTTGAGGTAGGGGGCGAAGCGGACCGCGAGCGAGGCGATTTCGGCCGGGATCACGGAGATGGCCGCGGGCACGGCCGCCGCCGCGAGGGCGGCGCCGGGGCGCGACTCGGAGGGCGCTTTAAGCCGTGAGAGATTTTTTTCAAATTGTGCGGGCGTCCGCGCCGAGCCGGCTTCGGGGACGGCGTCTTGCGGGGCGAGCGCGGCGCCCGCCCAGAACGCGTCCTGGCGCTCCGCGGCTCCCATTATATCCTTCTTGGGAGTCCCTTTAAAAAACGCGGCCGCTTGGACGAGCCGCGCCCGGGCCGATGGTTTCGCCCGGACGGCCGCGGGCGTGGCGGCGCGGGGGGCCGCTTCGGGCGCTTGCGCCGGGGCGGCGGGCGCCGCGGCTTTCGCTTCCGCCTCAACCGCGGCCTGCGGCGCAAGGGCGGCTTTAAAAAATTCGGGCGGCGCCGCGGCGGGAGCGTCCGCGCCGGCCGCGCCGAGGTTTTGCGCGGCGGGAAGAAGGTTGAAGTCCGCGGCCGCGGGGTTTAGCGCCGCGGCCATGGGAAGCGCGGCGCCCGTTTGGTCGGCCCGGGCTTCGAACTCCGCGGCTTGGAGGAGTCCGCCCTGCGCGGCCAGCAGGAGGGCCGCCAAGGCGCCGGAGAGAAGTTTTTTCATCGAGCTTTCTATTATAGCGGAGACGCGCCGCCGACGCGTGAGCCTTATGGCCCAATTTGGGCTGGGTCCTTCAGATGCGAATTCCGGGCGGAAAGGCCCTGACGCGCCGCGCCGCGAAGGCGTAGATATATATAATAACCGCCATGCACTACGAAGACATCCGCCGTTCCTTGATGGCGCGGCTTCCCGACGGCCTCATCCTGCTCTCCGGCGGCGTCCCCGTCGCCCGCAACCACGACGTGGAGTATCCCTTCCGGCAAAAGTCCGACTTCCTCTATTTGACCGGGGCCGAGGAGGCCGGCTGCTACCTGCTTTTGGAGCCGCGGCGCAAAAAGTCCACGCTGTTCATGCCCAAAATCGACAACCACCACCGCGTCTGGCTCGGCCACGTGCCGAGCCCCGAGGAGGCGAGGCACCTTTTCGGCGTGGCCCACGTGGCTTACGCCTCCGAACTGGGCGCGGCGCTCAAGCGCGCCCGCAACGGCGCGCGGCGCTGCTACGCCGATCCGGAGGCCTGGCGGCGCTACAAGGCGGACCTGCGTCTGCCCAACGCCGCGCCCGCG
>JAGWJU010000399.1 GCA_028865585.1 Elusimicrobiota bacterium
GGCCCATCAACAGGGGCCGCTGCTTCATGTCCAGGGACGTCTTCAAGCCTTGAGACTGCCTCATCGTAGCGACGGGGCCGGACTTTGAGATAGAATATCCTGGCACGATCGTTTCATCAGTGATGGTAGCACTCTTCGGGCCCGCGCCGCACGGGTCCTTACCCAACCATCATGAAGCGATCCAAACACGGAAGACAATCGCACGCCTTAAGCACGCTGATGAAATCGTCCAAGCCCGCCTTTAAGCAGCTTTTTCAAGCCCTGCTTGATTCGGCAGGCGACATGATTTGGATCCGCGAAATCAAAGATGGAAAGATATTAGACGCCAACCGCGCAGCCCTGCGCACCCTGGGCTATCCGCGCCAGGAGTTCATCGGCCGGAACATCCACGAGTTTTACGATGGAATGGACAACAGGTCTTGCGACGACTTCGCCGCGCGCATCAAGAAAAACGGATCGGCGCTCCTAAACACGGTCTTTCGCGCCCGCTCGGGCCGCCGCATCCAAGTCGAGTCCAGAGGATCGCTCATCGGGTATGCCGGCAAACAGGCCGTGCTCTCCATTTCGCGCGACATCGGGCAAGCGCTGCGCGACGAGCGGCTCAAAACCTTTTTCTACGCCGCCTTCCGCCGCTCCAATGACGCCATGTTCTACTGCGACCGCAACGGAGTGATTCTGGACGTCAATGAGGCCTTCACAAAAATCTACGGCTACTCGCGCGAAGAAGCGGTGGGCAAGACCCCGGCCATCCTGCGCTCGCGTCACTCCACCGATGAACTTTATCGCCGCATGTGGGCTTCTATTCTAGAGCCGTCCCGCGGCTTCTGGCGCGGGGAAATGATCAACCTGACCAAGGACAGGCGCGAAATTCCATTGAATTTGACCATCACGGCCGTGCGCGACTCCCGAGGGGACATCATCGGCTACATGTCCAATGCCGTCAATCTCTCGGAAAGGATCGCTCTTCAGGAACGCGTAGCCCAATCGGAAGCCCTCGCCTCCATCGGCGAAATGGCCACGGTTCTGGCGCATGAGATCAGGAATCCACTGGGCTCCATCGTCATGGCGGCCAAGCAGATTTCCGGCGATAGCCTCGACAGCAACGACCGCGCAATGGCTTTGCGCATTCTGAGCGACGAGTCCCACCGTCTCAATGAAACTTTGACGAACTTCCTCTCATTCGCCCGACCGCGCGGAATCAAGCTCTCGCGCGGAAGCCTCAACGCCATCGTCACCGAGACCTGCAGCATCATCCGCTCGAACCCTGATTTGACCAAGGGCATCCGCATCCGCATCGCCTGCGACCCGAAAATCAAAAGTTTCCCCATGGACGTGGATCAGATCCGCCAGGTGGCCTGGAACATCATTCTCAATGGCGTGCAAGCCTTGGACGGCCGCGGCCAGATCACGGTCACGACGGGCCGCCGGGACAGCCTGGCCTTCTTCCGAGTCGCCGATACCGGCCCCGGCATCCCCGCACCGACCCTGGCCGAAATTTTCAAGCCTTTCCACACCACCAAGAAGCAGGGAACGGGCCTTGGCCTCGCCATCGCCGACCGCATCGTTAAATCGCACGGCGGCCGCATCCAGGTCAAGAGCGCCGTAGGGCGCGGCAGCACGTTCACCATCTTCCTGCCGTTCGCGGAGGCCCGAAATGAGCAAGACTAAAAT
>JAGWJU010000046.1 GCA_028865585.1 Elusimicrobiota bacterium
GACTATTAAGATGCCCAAAAGGGTCGGCCTCTTGACCGGAGGCGGCGACTGCCCGGGGCTTAACCCCGCCATACGCGCGGCCGTGATGCGGGCCTTGGGACTGGGCTGGGAATGCGTCGCCATTCCCGAAGGCTGGAAGGGGCTCTTGGAGGCGCAGTCCTGGCCCCTGCGTTTGGAGGCGGTCGAGGACATCGTAGGCCGCGGCGGCACCATTTTGGGAACATCCAGGACCAACCCTTACAAGAAGGAAGGAGACCCGCAAAAAGCGATGGCCGCCTTCAAAACGCTCGGGCTTGACGCTCTCATCGCCATGGGCGGCGAGGACACGCTCGGCGTCGCGGCCAAGCTTCACCGCGACTTCAAGGCTCCGGTCGTTGGCGTGCCCAAGACCATGGACAATGATTTATCCGCCACGGACTACACGTTCGGCTTCGACACCTCCGTCACCGTCGCCATGGACGCCGCCCAACGCCTGTTGGACACGGGGCGCAGCCACCGCCGGATCATGGTCCTGGAGGTCATGGGGCGCCACGCGGGATGGGTCGCGCTCTACACCGGCATCGCCTCGGGCGCGGACGCCGTCTGCCTGCCGGAGCGGCCCGTGGACGCGAAAGCCCTCTGCGAGGCGCTTCGGGTCGCCCATCGGCGCAAGGGCGCGGCCTTGGTGGTGACCTCCGAGGCCGTCGAGTTCGCCGGAGAGGATAAAAAGGACGAAGCCCTCGACGAATTCGGACATATGATTTTAAAGGAGCGCGGCGTGGGGGAAAAGCTGGCCGGCCTCATCCAGACGCAGACCGGCATTGAGACGCGCGCGGCCGTCATCGGCCACATCCAGCGCGGCGGGCCGCCGACGCTCTTTGACCGCATGCTTGCGACTCGCGCGGGCTTGAAGGCCATGGACCTCGTTCACGCGGGACGCTTTGGGCTCATGGCGGCGCTTAAAGGGGGCGACATGACCTCCGTCCCCCTTGCGGAAGCGACCGCGAAGCTCAAGACCGTGACTCCGGAGTGGCTCTCCCTGCTCGATCAGCTCTGCCCGCCCCGCGCCGCTGAAACGGCCGGGAGGCCGTCATGACCGCAGCGGCGCCCAAATTCCAGCGGCGCAAGGTTCTGGTCAAGCATTGGCTGCAGTTCCGCTACATGTCTTTGGTTTTTTTCAGCGTGCTGCTTCTCTGCGCCATCGTCTGGATGGACGCCTATTACACCATGCTGCGCATGGCCCTGGGGAGCAACCCGGGCCTGAGCCCGCTTCTCTTTCAGTTCAACGACATTCTCATCGCCAAGATGCTCATCTACCTGGCCATGATTCTGCTTATCTCTCTCTACATCTCCCATCGCTTCGCCGGGCCCATCTACCGCTTCGAGAAAAGCGCCGATATCGTCGCCTCTGGAGATCTGACCCACCGCGTCAGCTTGCGCACCGGAGACGAACTCAAGGAGCTGCAAGACAAGTTCAACGCCATGCTGGCCGCCCTGCAGTCCCTGGTGCTCAAGGACCGGAACTTGGCCCGGCGCCTTTCCGAACGTCTCGGCGCGGCGCTGCAAAGGCTTCCACGAACATCCGAGAGCCGGCCCGTGCATGACGAGCTTGAATCCCTCGGGGAGGATCTCAAGCGCTTAACCGAATCATTTAAGGCGTAAAACGGCGGGAAGGAAAGAAATGGACGAAAGAACAACGAGCCGCACGGAAAAAAGCAAGGGCGGGCCGCAAAGCGGCCGGCTCTCCGTGCTTTCCCATCTTTTTTGCCCCCTCATCCTCCTTCCGCTTCTTCTAATGCCCCGCTTAGCCGCAGCGCAGACTCCTCTTGAGAAAACGTTCACTCTCGACGACGCGATAAGATTGGCCCAGCTCAACGACGCCAACCTGCTCTCGGCGCGCCAAGGAGAGATCGTCGCCGAGGAGCGCGTCAAGGAGGCGGAGTGCCTATTCCTGCCTGAAATCGGCCTGCAGGCCACCGCCACGCATTACGACGCCCGCTACCCGTTCGCGCCGACCGGCAACGATATCATCCTCTTCCCGAACCAATTCTTGAACCAGCCCGGAATCGTGGGCATTCCCACGGGGAATATTTATTCGGGCTATGGATACTTGACCATGTCCCTTTATGAGGGAGGCCGCACGCTCAATACCCTGCGCATGGCGGAAGCCGCGGAGAAACAGGCATTCAACAATGAGGAATCGGTGAAAATGCGCGTCATCCTGAAGGCCAAGAAAGTCTTCTACCGCCTGCTCCTAGCCCAAGAAACCTCCGCGGCCTGGAAGGATTACGCGGAGCGGGCGCATCAATTGGCTTCCGCAGATCGGAACGCGTCCTGGAAAGTCCTGGAAGCCCGGGCCGACGCGGAGTACGCCCGTGCCCAGGCCTCGTCCACAGAGCACGAACTGGATTTGGCGCGCCTGACCTTCCTCAAGACTCTCAACCTGGAAATGGACACCTCCTTCGCCGTCAAGGGCGCCCTTGAAACCAAGCCCGTGTCCATTGATATCGAGCGCGCGGTGCTTTGGGCCCTGGAGCTGCGTCCGGAACTGCAGGCCCAGACATATCAAGCCCAGATGGACGCCATCTCCGTCAACCTCGCGCTGGCCCGCCGCAGCCCGACCGTCTTCGTAGCCGCCGACTACGGCGTGACCGGCTTCGATTTTCCCCTCCAAATGAACAACTGGGACACGACGCTCGGCGTGCGCATTCCCCTCACTTACGATTACTGGAGCCAAATCAAGGAAAAGCAGGCGGAGCAGCGCCAAGGCGAAATCCAGCGCTCCGCGCTGCAGGACAAGGTCCGCGCCGAAGTCCGTACGGCCTATGAAAACCTCCAGTATTGGCAGAAGGAGTATCCCGTCCGGAAGGATGAATACCAGAATTACCAGGAGCTCTACGCTCGGCTAGAAACGAACAGCCCCCGCGATGTTCCAGATCGCATCGAGGCGCTGAAAAATCTTACCGAGATGCGCATCTCCTACCTGGACGCCGTGACCGGCCACATCCTGGCCAAGGCCCAGCTTGAGCGCGCCGTGGGCCGGGCCATCACGCAGTGAACCGGCGGCTCCTCGGCGCCGCCCTGGGAGCGCTTCTCTTGTTCCCCGCCAAAACCAAGGCGGCGCTCGATCTCTCCCAGGACGGGCTGCTGCGCGATCATCTCTGGAATGAATTCCTGGCCCTTCCCAAAAACCGGCGGCCGGTCGTGGGCGTGGCCCTTTCGGCCGGCTCCGTGCGCGGCTTGGCCCACATCGGCGTGCTCCAGGCGCTCGATGACGCGGGCTTCCCCATCGACGTCGTCGCCGGAACCTCGATGGGCTCCGTCGTTGGAGCCGTCTACGCCTCGGGACTTCCGGCCCGCCGCGCCAAGGATCTCCTGGAAAACGCCGACCTGCGCTCCATCGCGAACCTGGGGACCTTCAGCCTCCTGCGCCTGCTCCTCTCGGACAAGCTTCTCTCCTCGAAGAGCGTCGCTATGGCGCTCAACCGCTACCTCAACGGGGAGCGGTTCGAAAGCCTGCCCAAGCGCTTCGCCTGCGTTTCCATGGATCTCGACTCAGGAGAAGCCATCTTATTTCGGCACGGGAATGTCGGCGAAGCCGTGCGGGCCAGCATGAATCTGCCCGGCGTTTTCGCGCCCGTGGAATACCGGCAGCGCTACCTCGTTGACGGCGGGGTCGTGGACTACCTCCCCATCGACGCCGCGCGCATCCTGGGCGCCCAATGGATTCTCGCGTCCGTCACAGAGCCGGACTATACGCTCGCGCGCCCCAAAAACGTGCTGCAGAACCTGAACCAAGTCATCGACATCCGCAGCTCCCTGATGGCCAACGCGCAGGCAAAAAATGCCAATTTCGTCATCTCTCCGGGCTCGGACGGCATCACCATGTTCCAGTTCAGCCGCGTCGACGAGGCCGTCGATCAGGGCATTATCGCGGCGCATAAGAGCGTGGACGCCGCCGAGGAAAACCTCATTCTCTTCGCCTTGAACGACATCCTTCCGGGCCTCTCCGGGAAGCCGACCGCGCCATGAGACGCCTCGCCGCCTTGCTTTGCGTCCTGGCGGCCGCGCAGCCCGCACGAGCCTGGTGGTTCGTCCATCCGCAGCCCGATCCGTTCAGGAAGGCGGAAGCGGCCTACAAGAGCGGCCGCTACGCGGAGGTCATCCAGGATCTTTCGCCTGATTCCCTGCAGGCAGTGTCCCCCAGGCGCCAAGAGCGCGCCTATGAGTATCTCGCCGAAAGCGATGCCCGCGCGGGCCGCTTGACCGAAGCCCTGGGAATCTACCAGTTGGCCGTGAAGCTTTTCCCCAAAGACGTCCGGCTTTTGGCGGGCTTCGGCGAGCTTCTGCATCAGGCGGGCTTAAACGAGCAGGCCAAGCCGCTTTTCGACGAGGCCCTGGCGCTCGATCCGGAGAATCCCCAGGCTAATCTCGGCATGGCCGAAATCGACGCGGCCCTGGGTTTTTACCAGCGCGGACGGACGCATTATTTTAAAGCCCTCAATACGATGGGAAACAATCCCTCGGTCTGGGCGGAATACGCCGAAATTCTTTGGCGGCTCAAGGATTATCCGACGGCCGAAGAAGCAGCCCAGGAATCGCTATCCATCTCGTCCGCGACCCAGACCGAGGTTCTTCTGGCCTTCATCCAACGCTCGGGCGGTCGCCTTCAAGAAGCCATCGCGACTTTGGGCCGCGCCTGCGCGCAAAGCCCCGAGCGCACGGACATTGTTTTAGCGCGGGCGTTGTGGATGACGGAAGCCAGCGAATGGAAGGACGCCTTGAGCGTGGATAAGACCGTCTTGGCGCGCTACCCCGAGAATCCCCTTGCGCTTTGGATCCGGGCCTCGGTCCTTCTTCACGCGGGCCTGCGCCGCGAAGCCCGCGCGGATCTAAAGGCCGCGGCGCAGGCTCAGGAGGAGTCTCCTTTTGTCGCCGAAGTCGCCGCAAAAATGCTTTCCGGGCTCGGAAGCTCCTCCGCGCGCTGATGCCGGCCATTCATTTTTTTAAAATGACCGGCGCCGGCAACGACTTCGTCCTGGTCAACGGCGGGCCGAAGCTCCCCGGAAGCAGGGCTTTGGCCGCGCGGCTCTGCGATCGCCGGCACGGCATCGGCGCGGACGGCCTGCTTATCGTGGATGCGCGCTCCCGAACGCCCCGCATATCTTACTTCAACGCCGACGGCTCTGCGGCTTTCTGCGGCAACGGGACCCGTTGCGCAGCGTGGTGGCTTTATAAGCACGGAAAAGCGCCTTCGGGGGAATTCGTTTTTACGGCCTCTGGCACCTCGGTGCTCGCAAAAATCACTGGAAAAGAGCGCGCCGCCGTCCTCATGCCCCGCCCAGGGCGCCCCCGCCTGGGGCTCAAAGTCCGGGCGGGTGGGCGCGCCCTGCTCGCCCACTGGATTCGCGCGGGCGTCCCCCACGCAATCATCGAGACGCGCAGCCCGGCCTCGGCGCCATTAGAACGCCTGGGGCCGCCGCTGCGCCGCAACAAGGCCTTCGGACGGGAGGGAGCCAACATCGATTTTGCGCGCTACGAAAAAAATCGCGTCGTGCTGCGCACTTACGAGCGCGGAGTGGAGGCGGAAACCTTGGCGTGCGGCACCGGAGCCGTCGCCGCGGCCTGCGTGGGACGCGCCCTGGGCCGCTTGCGCGGGAACTCGGTCCCCGTGCTTACGGCGGGGGGCGACGTTCTCCGCGTTGAGTTTACGCCGCACGGCGAGGTTTGGCTTGAAGGCCCGGCTAGGGAAGTCTTTTCTGGAGAAATCAAACTATGAAAATAAAATTTTCCGGATGCTACACAGCCCTCGTCACGCCGTTTCGCGGCGACTTAAGCCTTGACGAGGCCGCGCTGCGGCGCCTCATCCGGGCCCAAATCTCGGCCGGCGTATCGGGCCTCGTTCCCTGTGGTTCCACAGGAGAAGCAAGCGCCCTTGAGCACGCGGAATGGCGGCGCGTCTTGGCGCTGGCCGTCGAGGAGGCGTCCGGACGGCTGCCCGTTGTCGCGGGAATCAGCGCCAACGCCACAGCCAAGGCGGCAAGCTTGGCCCGGGAAGCCTCTGCCTTGGGCGCGGACGCGCTTCTCGCCGTATGCCCCTATTACAACAAGCCGACCCAGGAAGGCCTTTACCGCCACTTCGGCGCCGTGGCCCGGGCCGCGGACATCCCCCTGATCCTTTATAACATCCCCGGCCGCACGGCCGTCAACATGGCGCCCAAGACCGTTCTTCGCCTCGCATGTAATTTCAAGAATATCCTGGCGATTAAGGAAGCCTCCGGCAACCTGGATCAGGCCACGGAAATCCTGGCAGGAGCCCCGCAGGGTTTCGCGGTTCTTTCCGGAGACGACAGCTTGACCCTTCCCATGGTGGCGGCTGGAGCCTCGGGCGTCGTTTCCGTTCTCTCCAACGTGGCGCCCCGGAAAGTCGCGGCGCTCTGCCGCGACGCGGCTGCCGGTCGCCTTGCGGCCGCGCGGCGGGCCCATCTGGCTCTTTTCGGGCTGACCAAGGCGCTTTTCACCGAGACCAACCCTATCCCCGTCAAAGCGGCCTTGGCCATGATGGGACTCTGCCGGGACGCGCCTCGCCCTCCCCTGACGCGCTTAAGCCCGCAACCGCGGGCCGCCTTGCGTAAAGCCCTGCAAGCCGCCGGACTCATTTAGCGGCAAGCAGCCGCCCCGGGATGGTCGCCGCAGATCAATGATTTGAGGCTCTCTAGATTCTCGCGCAAAGCGGCGTTCTGCTCTAGAATTTTCCTGTTCTGACCGCGCAGTTCCGCCAGTTCCTTGGCGTAGGCCTCCTGGTTGCCCCCGATGTGCACGAAACACAGGATTTTTCCGGTCCTTTCCGTCCCCTTCCCTTTCCTTCCGCTCCCTCCCGTTCCAAAATCCTCCAGCGCGATGCCCACCGTCGCCCCGGGCTTGGTCGCCCTCATCGCGTAGCCTGGCCGCGAGCTTGACGTCAGGTAGTCCCCGATATGAATGGGCCCTCCCTCCAAGTCCACCTTCACGGGCACGCGCCCCGCCAGCACCAACGGCTGCCCAGGATACTTCTCCGCGTCCACACCGTGCAGGTGCGATCCGATTAAAAAGCTGCTTGAACCGTCCGAGATCACGCCCAACATGCCCGGCTCGTACGGCTCGTCCGCACGCTCCACCCGAATCCTCTCCCCCCCGGGGCCGGGAACCCTCGCCAGCCGCTCGTCCGGCGCCACCACGTCCCCGGCGGACACGCCCGGCGCCGTCTGGATGAATTCGGCCAAGTCCGGCGAGCCGTTGGTGGCCACGGTGCCCTTGGCGGTGAAGTCGCCCTTGCCGTCGATGCTCGCGACGACCTGGCTCTGCACGATGCCCCCTGAAATGGAGCCCGTGGAAAAGTCGATGCGGCCGGCGCTGGCGTAGGAAATGTTGGGAGCGTCGATGTCCACGGCGTTGTTGGCCCCGTTGTTGAGCTCCAGGTTCGAGACCTGGCTTAAGGCTAAAGTGGCTGCCCCGACGCTGGTCACCTGATAGGACCCGCTCGTCCCGAAGAACGTCGTGCCGTAAAGATTGTTATTGGAAAAATCCGTCATCCCGGCCTTAATGCCGAAGCGCGTATAAATCGGCCCACCGCCGGAACGTTGCGCAAGCAGGACTTCATCTCTCCCGAGATAATTGACGTCGGCGTCGGCCCATGTTCCCACGCTTGGAGTTACCGTAGTCCCTCTCGTGCCGGTCAGAGGAATGGGCGCATAGAGATAGCCCCAAGTGCCAAGAGTATACGACCCGGACGCGACGCGTTCCCATGATCCTGACAACGGGTCCATGATGATGACCGTGCTGCCGAAAGTTAAAACACCGGATCCATTATCAGTCACGCTTCCTTCCGGCATAATAAGCAAACCCTGCGTTCTTGCGTTCAATCCCCAAGTAGCGAGATTTTGGATCATCGCGGAATTGCTCGTACCGCCGACGTCGAGGGCAGAGTTCGGGCTCGTCGTCCCGATGCCCACGTTGCCGGCGATGATTGCGCCTCCCGAAGGCGGTGAAATGCCGCTGTAGCCAACAGTGAGCCCTCCCTCGCTTCCCAAGAGCCCGGTATTGGTCCAGACGTTTTTGCTATTGTAGGTGCGCAGCCAGCTTGTATCGGACATGTACCAGCCGCCGCCGTAGGTCTGGCTGTACCAGCCGTTGGTGCCGTCTGTCC
>JAGWJU010000400.1 GCA_028865585.1 Elusimicrobiota bacterium
ATGACAAGACCTTTTTTCGTGTAGACGGAGCCGTGACAAGGGCACTTGAACAGCTGCTGATTCTGGAACCAATTCGGTTTGCAGCCCAAGTGGCGGCAGATGGCGATAAGGCCGTAGATGCCTTTCGGAGTGCGGATGACCCAGACCAATCTGTTGATCCATTTCATCGAGACGCCGGTGCCGAAGTCCTTGACCGGCCCCGCATTGAAAATTTGGGACGGCTCGTAGATGACGTTGGGGAAGACAAAGCGGCCCGCCGATCCCGCGATGACCGCGCCGAGGGCGGCCAAGGCGCCGTAGCCGGCCAGCAAAAACTGGCCGCGGCTCATTCCGGAAGACGGCTTTCCCGTAGATGGTTTTGCCTCGGGAGCGGCCGGGGCATGCGGAGCCTCGGTTTCCAACCGATCCTTGTTCATATTCTTGCCTCCCCGCGCTTTCGCGCCGCTGCCATTATGCCGCCAACGCCCCCGCCGCGCGCCGATCGGAAATCAGGCGCGGGAAAAGCGGACGGCTTACTGCGGGCTGGAGACGGCTTGCTTCGGAGGCGATGGGTGGGAAGCGGGGTCGGTGCTTTAATCCGCCTGAATGCTCGCTGCTATTATTAGGATAACGCTTCACTCCCCGCGTGTCAATGCCTTCTTCAGAATCCACATCGGCCCGACCAGCAGATGAATAAGGTTGCGCGTGAAGGCGGGGCTTTTCTTCTCGAATACCGCGTGCCCGACGAATTGGAAGATCCAGCCCAGGATAAAGGCGGTCCAAACGGCGACCGGGCTTAAATGCTGCGCAACCGCAGCCATGGCCAGGATGACGGCAGCCATAGCCAGCCCCAACCCGGCGTCCCAGTATACATATAAAGGAAGGACTACGGCCGCGCCCGGAACCCATGGAAACCCCGGCCATTGGGTCCAGCGGACGATGGCCAGCATGATGAGCGGAATGCCCACGCCATGGCAAAGGCGGTTGCCCCGGCGCTCATGATAGCGGGCGTAATCGGCGAGATTCGCCCGGAAGTCCAGCCAGCGCGCAGCCATGAGCCTATGATAGAAAAAATTGGAGGAATCGGAAATATTTTTTGCTTTCCCGGCGCGCGTTGGGTATAATGAAAAAAGTTTTACGCACAAGGGGTGCCAAGTGATCAAGGATCTCTTCGCTAAAAAGCCGTTGAAACTCCTCCTTGAGGAAATGGAGGGCGAGAACCGCCTCAAACGCGCCCTGGGCCCCATCGGCCTGACCGCGCTGGGCATCGGCGCCATTATCGGCACGGGCATCTTCGTTCTGACCGGCGTGGCCGCGCACGACAAGGCCGGCCCCGCGCTCATTCTTTCCTGCGTCGTCTCCGGCATCACCTGCGTCTTCGCCGCGCTCTGCTACGCCGAGTTCGCCGCCATGGTGCCGGTCACGGGCTCGGCTTACACCTACGCCTACGCGACTTTGGGCGAGCTCTTCGCCTGGATCATCGGCTGGGACTTAATCCTCGAATACACCGTGGCCTCCGCGGCCGTGGCCCATGGCTGGTCGCACTATCTCCAGGACATGATGGGCACTTTTGGTTTTCATCTTCCCTACATTTTCACCAATGCCCCGTTTGATTTTAGCGCAACCGTAGGGCATCTCGTGACCACGGGCACGGTGATGGACCTGCCCGCCATCGCGATTACCGCCA
>JAGWJU010000401.1 GCA_028865585.1 Elusimicrobiota bacterium
GAGGAGACCGTCCACCCGATATTTGTGGACAGCGATCAGCAGGAGTTCGACTATCCCAAAGGGGACGACAACGCCTACAACACCTACGACGGCGCGGGCGGCGTTCCCATCGGCTCCTGGCCCATGCGGATCGCGGCCGCCGTGTCCATGAGCGACTGGAACATCCTTCTGACCCGCTATCTCACGCCGGCCTCCAAGATGCTCATCCACCGCCAGATCATGAACCGCGTTTCGCATCTGGCGCCCTTCTTGACGCTCGATCCGCATCCTTATCTGGTCATCGACGGTTCCGGGCATCTCTTCTGGATGATCGACGCCTACACCACCTCGGACTTGAGCCCCGACTCGCAGCCCACCGACTTCGACAACGGCTCGGAAATCAACTACATCCGCAACAGCGTCAAGGTGACGGTCGACGCCTACAACGGCACCGTCCATTTCTACGTCTTCGACGAGTCCGATCCCCTGCTGGCGGCCTACCGCAAGCTCTTCCCCCATCTCTTTCTTCCGCGCTCGGCCATGCCGCCGGATCTGCTGGCCCACATCCGCTACCCAGAGTTCATCTTCGGCGTGCAGTCGCAGATCTACCGCGTCTACCACATGCGCGATCCCCAGGTCTTCTATAATAAGGAAGACGTCTGGGACGTGGCCAAGCAGCTCTCGGGCGCCGAGGGCTCGCGTCCGACCAGCCCCTACTACGTGATGGTCCGGCTGCCCGGCGACGACAAGGCCGAGTTCGTCCTCATGCTGCCCTTCACGAGCCACAACCGCGACAACCTCATCGCCTGGATCGCGGCGCGCTGCGACCCGGAGCACTACGGCCAGGTCATCTTCTACCGCCTGCCCAAGGACCAGCTCATCTACGGGCCGCTGCAGATTCAAAGCCGCGTCAACCAGAACCGCCGCATCAGCCGGGATTTGAGCCTCTGGAACCAGCAGGGCAGCCGGGTCGTGCGCGGCAACACCCGGGTCCTGCCCGTGGGCGACACGTTCCTCTACGTCGAGCCCATTTACATCCAGGCGACGCAGGCCAAGCTCCCTGAGTTGAAGAAAATCGTTTTGGGCGTAGGCGACCGCTTGGCCTACAGCGACACGCTCTCCCAGGCCATCGCGGAGTTGGCCAAACCCGAGTCCGCCTCCGAGCAATCGGATGAGGATTCCATCGATGTGGAGGCTCCGCCGCCGGCCCAGGCCGAGGAGGGCTCCTCGGCCGCGCCGAGCGGACTCATCAAGTCCCTTCAGGAACACCTGGCGCGCTACCGGCAGCTGACTTCCGAAGGCAAGCTCTCCGAGGCCGGCCAGGAGTTGGAAGCCCTCGAGCAGGAACTTGCGGCGCCCCGGGCGCCCAAGGCCCGTCCGCCCAAACGCCTGCGTAAACGCCGCTAGAACTCAAAAATCGCGCGACACTTTTGCGCCCCCCCAAACGTCTCATTGCCGATGGACCGATTCTTGCCCGTATCGCGCGGCGGCCGCATCGTTGCGCGTGAGTCAGCAGGAAGGGTCGTCAAATAGGCGTATGATTGTCCAGGAGAAGAATAAAATTATGAAGAAGACTTACGTCAGCCTGCTCCTCGCCGCGGCGCTTTTGGCGCCCGTGGCCGTGATGGCGCAGGGTTCCGCAGCTCCGGCCGCCCCGGCCGCCGTCGATACGCACGCGGCGCTCG
>JAGWJU010000047.1 GCA_028865585.1 Elusimicrobiota bacterium
ATTGCCGAATTAAGGAATGAGTACAAGGACGCCGGCCGTTCCGAGCAAGAATACCTTGACGCGGCCGGAGCTCTGGCCATCGATATCGTCAACCGCATCTGCGGCAAAGGCGATTTCAAGGATAAGGACAACACCGTCATAACGAAGTTGCGCCCGGAGCAGGAGCAGGTTATTCTGACTTGGCTCAAGGACTACTGGAACGGGGACAATATGGCATTCTACCGCTTGCTGACCGGAGGCGGCAAAACTTTGTCGGAAGCTTCCATCGCGCGGTTTCTCGTTCCCATGGCGCGGATGGAGGGCCGTAAGGGCGTGATTATTACAACGACCAGTGAGGAACTGCACAGGCAGCTCGTCGCCGATCTTTTGGCCTACGGGGGCGGCCGCGTGCCCGACGGCATCAAAGTGATGACCATGGGGGAGCTGATGGGCGAACAGGCCCAGGCCCAGGCTCAAGGGCGCCCGGGGCCATTCCAAGATTTCTATCTTATGGGCGATGAGATGGACGAGGCGGGTCAAAGGCCGCCTGTCTCGGTCGGGAGTCAGACCGGCCAGTTCAGCCTGCCGGGAATAAACCCGGTGCTGTTGCGCGTGCAAACGGCCGAGCGGGAAGCGGAAACTCATTATCGCGCTGAATATAAAGGTAAAAACGTAGGCCAGCAGGCTTGGCTGAAGATGAAGGAGGAAAACCCCGCGCTTCGAGCGGATGTGGAGGCGCGCAGCCGCCGGATTTGGCAGGAAGAGATTCAGCCTGCGTTGCAGGAGGCCAAGACCCCCGCGTTTAAGGAGCGATTCCTTGATCCCGGATCGGACTATTACAGGAACTTGGGGTTCCATTTTGCCAACGAGGCGGACTACGTCGCAGAGTTCGGGATGACTCCCGCGCAGGCGTATCAAAAGATGATGAAGGAGTATAAAGATAATTTCGGAGCTGATTTTTATCCCAAAGGATCGCCGAGCCGGCTTTTCGCCAAGGCGGGGGCCATTGAGCGGCTGTTTGAGAGTCCTGAAAAGTGGGTCGAGCGGATCGTGGACGGCGCGGGCATCCTGAGTTCGTCGACCGAGAAACAGCTCGCGAGGATGTATACCACGACCAAGGAGATGGATCCCAATTATCGCGGCCCCAATAGGGTTATCACGGTCTATAACGGCGAGCCCCAGAGCAAGATGGATAATTACGAGCTTATGGCGGCTCAGGCGCGGGCGGGGACGGAGCTGACGCTGCCCTTCAAGCATGAGGCCGTGGTGAATTTGAAGGGATTCTTGATGGCGGCCAAGAACGCCGGCGCCAAAGTCTACGGACTTTCAGGCTCTTTGAACGAGCATCTTGCCGACGGCATGAAGAAGATGGGGATGAAGATTCATGGCGAGGCCAGCATGTATCCGGAAGGCAAGGATATCGATTTGGACGTGAGCGCCGACGGCCAATCGCTGAAAGACTTGACGCAGGTGCTCGCCGCGCCCCGGACTTCGGAAACGCCGCATTTGGCCATCGTCGGCACGTCCGACCGGCTTGCGGCGGACCGGCTGAAGAAAGACTTGACGGAGGCGGGCAAGCGCGCCCTGATCGTTTCGCATCCCTTCTCGGTCCATCAGACCAATAACATGTTCATGAACACCGGCATTGACGAGGCGCGAGCGGCGGTGGCGAAGGGAGAGGCGGACGTCGTCATCTTCGTCGATTCCTACCGCGGGATCAACTTGGTGTATAAGGCTTTTGCGCACGGGGACATCGACGCCTACGTTCTTAACCCCGATAAGCTTTCAACGACGGACTTCATCCAGCTGATTGGACGCTGGGCCAAAGGGCGCTTGCCCTCGGATGCGGAAGGCAATCCCAACGTGACGGTGCGCCTGCACGGCATCATCGACGGCGAGGATGTGCCGGAATCCGTGGAGAACTTGGCGGGCACTCCCGGGTACGATTCGGCTTTGTACCAGTGGCTGAAGGAGGAGGCGCAGCGGGAAATGGAGCGGCAGGCCGTGATGAGTTCGGGGTTCGTTTCCACCAAAGATTTAAAGGAACCGGCCGCGAAAGCCACCAAAGCGCAAAAAGCGGCGCCCGCGCCCGCCGCGCCGCCGTCCGGGGCAGCCGTTCCCGGCGCCTCTTCTAAGAGGACCCTTCCGGTCTTGAAGAAGGATCCCAACGCCATGCCGAGCGGCAAGCCCAAGCGGATTTCACGCAAGGAAAAGGATCAGGCCAACATCAACGCCATTAAAGGGGAGAACCGCGCGGCCGTGGTTCTCGCGCGCAACGGCTACGAAGTGGAGCAACTCGAGGAAACCAAGGGCGCGGCCAACAACCCCGACTATAGAATCAACGGCAGGATTTTCGACTGCTACACCCCGCAGAGCGGCAATGTCCGCAACGCCGCCGACTATATCGCGAAAAAGGTGGGGAAAGGCCAGGCGGATCGCATCGTCTTGAACCTGGATAATTCAAAGATGAGGCTTGACAGGCTGGGAAAGCAGCTCAAGACCGACCCGATCAAGGGTTTGAAGGAAATTATCGTAATTAAAGGAAACAAGGTCATCCATTTCTGGCCTTGACGCTCCGTGTCCATCGGCTATACCCTCTACGTCGCCTCGGGCGCGGATCCGAGCGCCGTTCCCGCCGCCCTGGGCGTCCAAGGCAAGATGTCCCGGCAGAAGTCCTGGGTTTCGGACGGGCCGGTCTCCATTACGGCTTGGCGGCTCGCGGGGCGCCGTCCCGGCGTGGCGGAAAAAAACGGCGTCGCGGCGGAGTTGGGAGTGGATTTCGAGCTTTATCTCCCCGAGCTTGAGGAGGCGAAAAAAGCCATGGTGCGCGATGTGGCGGCCGTGCTCGCGAGTCTTAAGGGCGATGCGGTTTTTATCGACATGGCGGACCGCGTCGTATTAAGGCGGAAAAAGGGCCGCTGGGCCGTCAATCGCACCGCGCCGCTTTGGACGCCCGAACTTCTGGCTCTAGTGCCGGAGCCATACGATTGTTTTTAGCGGCGGCGAAATTTTTACCGGAAAAAGACTTGAAAATTCCGGAAACGCCCGCCATAATATCCCGTCATGCTTGCGAGATTCCATCTGGGACTAAAGGCCCGGGAAATCCTGGGCCTTTTTAGTCTTTTTCCGGGGCCATTAGACTCTCTTCAGGCAGGCTGCGCACCAGTATCCTAAATTCATACGCGCGCATGAAAAGGTTTCTTCATAAGCTGACGGCCGTCGTGGTCACGGGAGCGCTGCTGCTCCTGACCCCCGGCATTTCCTGCTATCAAGTTCTCGCGCAGGACGTTAGCGGCGAGAGTCAGCAAGGCGAATCTCCCATCAATACGGGCTTGGGCCCGCAACTTCCCGGCGAGATGCTGCCGCAGCAATTCTCGATCAGTCCCGCCGATTTGGGCGGCCAGTATCAAATTCCGGACATCGGCGCCGCTCTGCCTGGCCCCGTTTCAGTCGGCGCTCCCGCGGCTCAATCCGTTCCCGCGCCGGCGCAGTCCTCTTCCGTCCGCGCGCAATTAGCCCCAGCCGCGGAGCGTGCGCAGACCTCCTCGGCGGTTCTGCCGGAGGCGCCTGCCGGCGAGTCCCTCCCCAATGGAGCCTCTTCCGTTTCTCGAGGCGCCGCCGCGGCTCGGGCGGTTTCCCGCGCCGCAATCCCGTCCGCCGCGCGAACGCAGAGGGAGGCAGTCCGCCGCGGGTCTTTAGGCTGGCTGCGGAATACCGCAGGCAAGCTGCGCGGCTGGCTTAAGCCCGGCGCTTCCGCCGCGAACCTCAAATTCGAATCCGGCAAATCTTTTGACGCGGCTTACGGAAGATCGGCAAGCGCTCCATCGGCGGAGAAATCAGAGGCTTCCGGCCGCGCGCGCAAGGGCCGGCTTGCACGGGCTTTAGGCCTGACCGGAGCCGTCGCCGTGCCCGTTGCCGCGGCCGCGGTTCCGTTGCCCGCGAGGGCCGCGGCCGTCATGCACGCCGCCGCCCATTCCGGGGTCATGCACGCCGTCGGGTTGGCTTTCCACGCGGTTTTGACTGCCCTTGGCCCCGCCGGCATCCACGCCATCTACCTCAGCATGAACATCCTAGCGGCCGGCTTGGCCTTGCCCGAGGTTCTGCGGACTTTCCGGAGGGGCGGCGCGCATCAGGTTCCCATGGGCGAGTTGACCATGGCCGTAGTCGGTTCCGCCATCTTCGGGCTCATCATAGGCCCGATGAAGGGCTATTGGGGCTGGGCCGCGCAGAACAACTACGGCGGCTTGTCCATGCTGGCCGTTCTTCCCATCGGCTGGATTTTGGGCCGCGGCGGCGTCAAGATTTTCGGCAGGCGCTTCTGGGGCCCTCTTCCGGAGCCGCAGAAGGCGGAAAATTCCTCCGCTCAAAAACCAGGGCTGCTCAAGCGGATATGGAGCGGCCTCAAAGATCCCGCCGTTTTGAGAACGATCGCGGCGGCGGCGCTCATCGGCGTCGCGGCCGTCGGATTCACCCAGTTGGCCGCCGTCCTGGGTCCGGCGGTTTTCCCGCCGCTTTTCAATTTCATCGCCTCCTTATTCCCGACCACGGCCTCGGGCATGGGCCTTCTGACGGCGGCGGCGCTTGCGGTTCCCGGCTACATCGCTTTGAAGTGGCTGCGCGGGCTTTTAAAGAGCCCCGTATCGTGGAAAAAGAAAGCGCTGCTGGGGTTGCCGCTTCTGGCGGCTTTCCCGGCGATGGCGTTCTGGCTCTGGCCGATGGCCAGCGCTTGGGCCTTGCCCATGACCGCGGACAAGATCGTCTCGCTCTTGAGCGGCTTTGGAGGGGGGCTTTTCGTCTTCTTGTTCGCTCCCGAAGTTATCCGCGCGCTGGTCGTCGGCGAGGACTCCTCCAAGCACTTCAACTGGCGGACGTCGCTCATCTTTTCCGTGGCGAGCTTGGGCTTCCTGATTTATTGGGGCAACCAGTATTTCGTCAACCCCGCGTCGATGGGCGTGGCCGTGTCCAACATGATCCAAAACGCCATTGGAGGGCTGTTCTCGACCATCAGCTTCTTGCTGGCCTGGAAGCACAGAAATCATAAAGTGGCGTCCGCGGCGGAAGAGACTGGGAATGCCGCCCGCGTCGCCGCGGCCGGAGAGGCCGAAAAAATATCAAATCCCGGACAATCGCCTCCGGATCGCTCGCCGCCTGGAGAAAGTCCGGGCGCGCCTAAAACCGAGGGCGAAAACCTCTCGCCCCATGTTTACGAGAACATTTTCGGTTTCAGAGGAATCAGAGGCCGTTCCTACGCATCCGCCGGCTCCAAACCCCAGCCCCTCACGTCCCGCTCCACGTCGCCGCAGATTATCGACAGAATTTCATCGCAGTTTAATATCTCTCGTGACAAAGTATTGCTTATAGCGTCCCGGCAGGGGCTTTCCGAAGCGGCTCCGGCCGCCAAATGGCTTGCGGTCTACGAGCGGCTCCAGAAATCAAACTACGAGCGGTTTAAAGAACTCGATCACGCCAAGAACGCCGGCCATAGCCTTTTCGGAGAAGCGATCCGGAAGGCCTGGGCCCGGCTGCGGGGCAAGGCGGCGCCGGATACGGGAGCCTTCCGCAAGCTCTCCAACAAAGCCTATGCGCCCGGCGCCAAGGGCGCACTCCAGCGCGCGGCCGGCGTTCATCGCCTCGTCATCGGTTTTTGGATCGGCTTCGTCTACGAGTGCTTCGACTCCTTCATCCTGGGCTATTTCCGGCAGGCGATGAGCTTCCATTTCCGCCACCGGAACGAGGATTTCCTAGGCGTCGCCGCCGGGCGCCAAGACGAACAAGCGGGCGCCTTGGCCGAAAACGCCCTGGCCGCCGCCGCCGCCGGTGTGCAAGGCCGGGGCTTGACCCCGATGGAGCGCTTCAACGCGACGGCCGTGGGGCACGCCGTGTCCGGCACGGTCATCCGGCCCTTCGTCCATCCCCTGCTGACGTTCCTGCGCCGCCGTTTAGTCATGGCGGTCCTGAGCGCCGTCGCCATGGGGCTTTTAGGCGCGGCAGCGCCGGCTCTGCCGTTTCTTTCCATTTCCGTTCTGACCGTTCCGTTTTTAGGGCCGCTCATTTTGCATGCGGCGCATTTCTTCTTGTTTTCGGTCGCCTCGATTCCGGGCGTGGGCCATTTCATGCTTCCCATCGTGACCAAGGCGGTCAACGCCCTGCTCAAGGACTTGGTGCTGGGCCCCATGCTCAACACTTACGTGCTGTCGTTTTTGATGGCGCTGACGCGGCGCCCCATCCGCCGGTGGCTGCCCGCGTTGAAGAGCCGCTCGTTCTGGTGGGAAAGCCTTAAGACATACTTCGGCATGATGACCATCGGCGCCGAAATCGCCGGATGCCTGAGCTATTTCGCCGGCATCGACAGCGCCATCGATTCCCACGGCTTTTATCAGCTCATCGGCAAGCACGTCCACAGCCATTTCCATCTCTTCCATGCGCTGGGTTCGGCCGTGGAAAGCCCCAAGGGCCAAAGCCTCATTCCTTTCGGAGGCGCCATCACCTGGGGCAACGCCCTGCTCTACCACTTCCAAAGCGCCGTCCACTTCAATATCTCCGACTGGATTGCGGCGCACCTCAACCCTGCGGCGCTGGCCTAGGGGGGAGGAGGAGCCCATCACGCGTTTGAGAATGCGGTTTTCAATCCTCTCCAGAGGGACTTCCAGTTCAACGCCAAGGACTACGCGGCGTCCCCGCAAAAAGCCGCGGCGCATCTTCAGCGGATGGACTCCAACGCTAGCTTCTCCGAGTTGAGAAAAGAGCTGGCCGCGGCGAAGGCCAGGGAACAGGCGCTGAGCTCCGCGGAAGGTCGGGCGCAGGACCAGATTCTAAAACTCAAAAAACAGCTTCGGCCGATTACGCCGCAGGAAAAGGCGGAGTATCAAGCGCTCTTGAAGCAGCTTCAGCGGCGGCGGGAAAGCGCCTACGTGCAGGACAAGCTCGCTGAAATGCACGATTTAAAGGAACGCAACCCGAAGAGCGGTCTTCTCATGAAGTTAACGGCGCTGAAGAAGGAGTACGCCGGCCGGCTTAACCCCAAGCCGACGGACAAGACGGACTACTGGCACGATCTCGGCGTGAAGGAGTCGCAGTACGCGTCCATGGCCAGCCGGCTCTACAGGATTGTCCACCCGACCGGCGGGAATCCTCCGGATCCCAATGGCGCGACGCGCTCCTCGGCTATTCGCGGAGCGGCGCTGGCCGCTGCCAGCGTGAATGCCAGTCAAGGGCTTAAGGCGATCCGCGATTCGCTTCAAACAATAAACGCCGGCCGCGAAACTTTGAAAGCCGAGCTCCTCCGCAAGCAGGCCCTTGAGAAGCTTATGGACGCGGAGGCCCGCCTGCGCCAAATCGCCCTGGATCAGCGCCGGGACGGCAAGGCGATGCAGGGTTTTCATCAGAGCCTCGCGCAGTTGGACACGGTCATGGGTTTGGCCTTGTCCCAAAACGAGCTCAACGCCGCTTTGCAGGCCATCAACCAAATGCAATCGCTGGTCAGCAATAAGGATGCGGCCATCAATGAGTCCATCAGCCAAGATCAAGCCAACCTCCAACAGATTCAAAATCTGCTTAATCAGGAGCAGCAGCAGTGGCAGCAGCAGGTCACCCAGCAGGTCAATTCGGACAACCAGTCGCAGAGCGACATGAAGTCGACCCAGGGAGAGGTCGTCAGCGTCATCTCGTCGGTCCAGTCGTTCAGCCAGAGCGAGAAGAACCTCATCGCGAACATCAACACTACGGACGGCGGCGCCAGCGGAAACGCGCTGACCGAGTACGCCCGCCGCCTCGCGCTCATCCAAAACGGCAGCATCGCGCAGTGGGAAAATTCAGGCGGCAACCCCAACGTGACCTTCACGATGAGCCAGCTAAACGGCTACCTCCAGCAGATTTCCGCGGGCATTCAAGAGGCCCAGAACGGCCTGCAGACGCTTGAGAAGGCTCCGCAAAATTTCGCGGAAACGGCCATTCTGGAAGTGCCGGGGCCGGCGGTCAACGTGACGGGACCTCCGAGCAAGGCGGACATTTTAAACATCTTGTCCCAGCGCCAGACGTATTGGCAGAACGAACTCAATAGTTACGAGAGCCTGCAGACCACCATCCGGGAAATGGGCGATCCGAACAACCACGCCATGACGCAGAACGTGTTCGGCGATTCGGAGCCG
>JAGWJU010000402.1 GCA_028865585.1 Elusimicrobiota bacterium
GCCCTGGGAGGCCTTGGCCATATCGGGCGCGTGACCAGGCACGAAGGCGCCGCCGAAATCGTCTGGCACTCCCGCGATGAAAAGCTTGGCTCCTCCCCGCTCCAGCACGCGTCCCTGGTTTAAAAGCGGCAGAAAGCCCAGCTCGCGGGCTTTTTGAATCCACTCCAGCGCGTTCCAGTAATATTCGTGGTTGCCGGTCACGTAGTAGACTCCCAAGGGGGCGCGCAAATCCGCCAAGGGCTCGACGCGGCGGGAGAGCTGCGCCGCGGTGCCGTCGGCGATGTCCCCGGTCACGGCGATCAAATCCGGCTTCAAGCCCATGGCGCGACGGGCGATGTTCTCCACGTAGCCGCGCTCGATGGTGTGGCCGGCGTGCAAATCGCTGATCTGCGCGATGCGCAGACCACGAAGGCCTTCGGCCAAATCTTCGACCGGGATGGAAACCTCCACCACGCTAGGGCCGGCCACCGCTTGACCCAGGCCCAGGAGCGCCAGCACCAGCGCCGCAGCCAAAACGGCCTCCGGCAGCCCGCGCGCGAGCAGAGAGCCGCGGACGAACTCCGGGAGAAAAAATACGGCGGCGCCCGCCATGGCCGAGAGAATGATGAAGGTCGCCCACGCGCCCATGCCGACGCTCGACGCCCACGTCAACGCGCGCGCGCCGGAGGAATTTTCCGGAAGAAGCTGGTAGCGGTAGGCGATCTGCCAGCCGATGAAGAGCGCCAGGATGAGCACCGAGCCCGTCAAGGCCGCCCACGGGTGGGCGGGGAACGCCTCGGCCGCGTTCATCCCGGCGTAAAGCCCCAGCAAGGCCGCGACGCAGAGAATGATCAGCAGGCGGTTTTTCATGTCCCCGGGTTATTATATCGCAGGCGCGCGGCGCAAAAAAATCCTAGACTTTCTTTATGCGAACTTTGCTTCCCGTTGACTCCGAGTCGGACATCCCCGCCGCCTACGCCGCGGGCCCCATCGGCGACCTGCTGCGCTTCCACAACCTGGGCGCTTCCCTGCGCGAATGCAGGAAAGCCGAGCTCCTCGTCGGCATGTGCATGGACAACCGCAAGCACCTGCGCATCCCGGATAATTTCTCCTACATCATCCGCGCCGGCGGCGCCAACCTGCGCTACAGCGAGTTCAAAGTTTCCTACGCCCTGGCCGTCGGCGGCGTGGGCGCCATAGCGCTCATCGGCCACACCAACTGCGGCATGGTCAACTTGATGGCCAAGCGCCAAGCCTTCATTGAAGGCTTGGTGGACAAGGCCGGCTGGGATCGAGAAGCGGCCGAGCACCACTTCATGCACTTCGCGCCGATGTTCGAAATAGGCGACGAGGCGGATTTTGTGCTTTCCGAGACCAAGCGCCTGCGCGCCCGCTACCCCAAAATCGCGGTCGCGCCGCTGATGTACAAGGTCGAGGACAACCGCCTTTATGCCCTGGCCGAATAGCGCGCGCTGCCCGAGCGAAGAATCTCTTCTGGCTGAACCCGTCTATCCCGTAATCCCACTTTAGTTCGCGAATCCTGGTCTCGATCTCGGCATGCCCGCGGTAGAATCGCCAGATTTCCTCGGGAGAATCAGCGCGGTTGGTCAGGATGGCTTGGTACACGCAGGCGGGATCATCGAAGAGCTCTCGGCCTCGAACAAAGTCTCTCTCCTTGAC
>JAGWJU010000403.1 GCA_028865585.1 Elusimicrobiota bacterium
TTATGCCCCCAACCTTGGGCGATTTCAAGAATGAAACACTGCGCAACCTGCCAATCAATTATCTCCAGCTGTACAATCGCTCGGCCCTTACGCCAGTTTCGGAAACAGCACGGACGCCATGTCGGAGTCTATGTTGAGCCGCAGGGCCCCGTAAGCCGTTCGGCTGCGCGCGATCTTGGCATTCAAGAGTTCCTTGACGATTTGGGTCGCGCGGCGCTGCTTGACGCCGCAAATTTCCGGCACTTGCCCGCGCGCGATTTCACCCTGAAAGAGCAGTTGCTCCATCACTTTAGCGCCGGCCTTTGAGAGCTGCTTCTCATCCGTCAAGCCGCTGATAAATCGCTGATAGCGCCGTTTAAGTTCCGTCAACTGGAGGCGGCTTTCCATGAAGCGTATCTGATCTTCGCAGCAGCGCAAAAAGTACGCGCAGAACTCGATGAGGTTCTCCTCCGAGAGCGGCCCCCGACCATCTAGGTCGTTTCTCCGCGGCAGGTCCGCCGCGGCCAAGTGCGCGTCATAGTCCGCGCGATTCCTGGCGAACGCCCTTGCGACCGTCCAAAGCATGTGGTCGTTCACCCCGATGCGGATGCCGTACGCCGTGGTCAAGAGCCGAGCCACGCGGCCGTTTCCTTCCGGGAAAGGGTGAATCCAGACAGAGCGGTGATGCGATGAGGCCCAGCCCAGGAGTTTGTTCGCTCCGGTTAAACGCTCTGGATTTAAAAGAGTCTCGAATTGAGAGAGGTGATGCCGAATCTCTTCCTGCTTCACCGGCCCTTCGTGCCGGCCGACCGTAATGCCGCGGTCCCGAAGGCGACCAGGTTCGACCGGAACGAGCTTTCCGCTCTCGGTCTTGGCAAAGCGCATCTCTTCCGGCAGCCTGATAAAAAACTGCTTGTGAAGCCAGCAGAGGAACTCTTCGGAACAGACGTTTAACTTTGGCTCCTGCCACAAGCGCTGGAGCATCGCCTCTTGGACCTCGATGTGGGCGACATGCTCCAGTTGGTAATTCCGCGCGATTTTATCCTTGAAAAATTCCTTGTTCAAGGCGGCGTCGATGTCCTTGAGCTTGGAAGGATTTCCCTCCATGGCGTTGGTGTAGTAGCTGTTGACCTTCACCATGAGCCGCGCGATCTCCTCCAAAATGAGCGGATGGAGGCCCCGGCCCAGGGCGGCTGAGGCCGTAGGCACCCTAAGGATGAGCTCGTCGAGTTCCGGAGTCGTGTGCGAGGGCAGGGCTGGAAGCATGGCTTTAGTATAAGCCACAAAAGTGCTACTTGTCAATGCCACTTATACAAATTAAATATATTTATATTTAATTACTTATTTACTATATCGATATGCTTATATGCCATATAAGTGCTACTTTAAAGTACTAGATTATCGAGGGTTTAAATCGAAAACACTCATAGGCTTCGCCAACGCGAGGAAACTTTATTGTGGAGTGAAACTCATCATCATGGGGCTCGCCTTCTTCTGGCTCCGCCGACTACCCTGCGGCTGTTGGGTCGCCTAATATTCTGCGGAGAGTATGGGACCGTTTTTCGCATGGTAACGAGGAGTCGAATGATCTCACCAAGAACAACAACGGCAGATTGAATTGAGCTGCTCGCCTTTTTGGGGGAGCCGGCATTCCCCCACGCGTTAACGGCGGCCTGCAGT
>JAGWJU010000404.1 GCA_028865585.1 Elusimicrobiota bacterium
GGGTGGAGGAGCTCTTGGAGCAGGGCCCCGATTTGATGCCCAAGATCCGGAAGATGGGGCAAGAGGCTTTCGAGCGCTACTTTCTCTACGCGGAGGAAGCCTTGCCTCTGGAGGAAATCGCGCGCCGCACGGGCTTGAGCATGGAGGAAATCGGCCGAATCAACGAGCTTCTGCTTAAAATCGGCGCCGAGGCCGAGTTCGCGGCGCCGGAAAAAACGCCGGATCGCCGCCAGTCGTGCTTGGCCCGCGTTTACATAGAGGAAGACGAGCCGCGCTTCGAGTTTTTCTCCCCATATTGGGCCCGAGGGCTCTACCACATCCGCTACGATCTTCTCGAGCGCTGGAAGGAATCCGGCCGGCTGAAGGGGGCGGAGCTCAGGAAACTGCCGCGATTTTTAAAACGCCTGGAAACCGTCAATCTTCGCCAAAGCACGATGTTTCGCGTTCTGGAAAGCCTCTCGCGGCTTCAGTCTGACTTTATTTTTTCCAAGCGCCCCGAAGCCAAGCGGCCCATCAGCCTGCGCATGCTCTCTCGCCGCCTTGACTTGGCGCCCAGCACCGTGAGCCGCGCCGCGGCGGGGCGCTCTGTTCTTATGCCGTGGGGCGAGGAAGTCCAACTCATCGAACTCATGCCCGGCCGACGCCGCGTGGTGCGGGACATTCTGTCCGTTTGGATCAAGGAAAATCCGAAACAGACCGACAGCGCCTTGGCCGAGCGGCTTAAGTTGGAATACGGCATCAAAATCGCGCGCCGCACCGTCAACGCCGCCCGCGGGCAGATCGGCCCGTCTAACTCCTGAAATCTCTTCAATCGACCGGGAAATTCGCCGTTCCCGGCTTCATCGCCAGGAAGATTTTCAAGAAAAACGCCGAGCACCTGCTTTTGGACGTGCGCAGCGAAATCATCAAGCGCGCCAAGGACATCGACGCCCGATAAGCCGTCCTTTTTTTGTTGCGCCGCGCGCGCCGGAAAGCTAGAATTTTTACGTAGGAATGCCCATGCCCCAGGAATTTTCGTTCGACGTGGTCAGCGAAGTGGACTTGAACATCGTGGGCGAGTGCGTGAACGTGGCCATGAAGGAAATCGCCAACCGCTTCGACTTCAAGGACGCCCAGGCTTCGATTGAGCTAAACCCCAAGGAGAAAAACCTGGTGGTGCGGGCGGCGGACGAGTACAAAATCGACGCGGCCTTGGACGTTTTAAACACCCGGCTGGCCAAGCGGGGGATGCCGCTCAAGAACTTCAGCAAGGGCAAGGTGGAAAACGCCCTGGGCCAGACCGCGCGCGTGCCGGTCGCCATCCAATCCGGCATTCCCACCGACAAGGCCAAGGAGATGGCGGCCGCGATCAAGGCCGCCAAGTTGAAGGTCAACGCCTCCATCCAGGGGGATCAGCTGCGGGTCGCGAGCAAGTCCAAGGACGAGCTTCAATCCGCCATCGCGCTCTTGAAAGCCGGCAATTTCGGCGTAGAACTCCAGTTCAAGAATTTCCGCTGAAGGCACGCCCGTGCGCATCGTCTCCCTCATCGCCAGCGCCACCGAAATCGTCTGCGCGCTGGGCCTGGAAAAAAGCCTGGTCGGCCGCTCGCACGAGTGCGACTACCCGGAGTCCGTGCGCTCCCTGCCCGCCTGCACCGAGCCATCCATCGATGTTTCCGG
>JAGWJU010000405.1 GCA_028865585.1 Elusimicrobiota bacterium
TCGGAACAGTCCGCAACGGGCTTGAGGCGATGCGGCCTCGCGCCGGAAAAATCCGATTCCAAGAACACGGACACCCGCGGAATGCCCGGCGCCCATCCGGCCAAAACATCGAGGGTTTCCGGCTTCGCGGCTTCACCGATCGCGATGACGACCTCAAGGGGATTCTCGAAAATCGCCTCCTTGCACTGCTCGCGGAAATCCCGCCAGTTGCGCAAAGTGAACCGAAGCCCGCCCCGCTGCTCTCCGGGAAACCCCGGGTCATAAATGGTCACGGCGCCCATGGTCCTGCTGAGGAGCCCTAGCAATGCGGAAACCCACGCCTCTTCGTCCGCGCGCCGCCCCCGCCAAGCCGGAAGCAGAACCAGCGCTTGGGGGCGCACCTCGGACGATAATGATGATGGCGGCATTTCAGGGTGTTTTATTGTTGCCAGTTGCCAGCGACTCGGTATTCTACAGAAACGCGCTCGCGTCGAGCAACGAGTTTCTAAGCTTTGTTCGGCCCAAGGAGCCGGTAGCGTTCTCTGCCGTCTTCCGCGCGCCTAAACAGGCATAGGCCTTCCGGATGGACCCAAACAGCCTGCGTTTCCCCCGACGCATCGGTCACGCGGTAGCGTGCGGCGGCGACGCCCTGCCCGCACCAGCGCACGCGTTCATCATCAAGCCGCTCGATGATTTTATGCGCCTGCGCTGTCTCCATGGTTCCTGTTTCAAACTCCAGAAGCTCGGCCCGAACTTGGCTGGCCTGAGGAAGCCCTAAGCGCCGAAAAAGCAGGCCGTCGAAAAACGCCAGCGGGCAGGACAGTTCCAGACCTTCCACCATGGGGATATGAAAGTCTCGGGAGCTATGACCACCCCTAAAAATGACGGTGCTCCATCCGCCCTCGCGCCATTGGCACGATGCGGATATTTCAAGCGCGGCGGTTTTGCGCCGGGCCTCCAGTCCCAAAATTCTCCAATCCCGCGCCAAAACTGCCCGGATTTCAACGTGCTCCGGCTTTTCCGAATCGGCCGAATCAAGGGCGCAGGATACCTTCCACCCATCGTCTTCCCGCGCCTCAAAGCGCTCCCGGGATACGATGATTCCCCGATTCAAATGGACATACTCCCCGGATATCGCTTCGGGCATACTCCAATTCTACCTTACCTTGGAGCGCGCGGGGGCCGGCGCGATTCAGTCTTGCGGCCTGCCGCGGCAATGGATTACACTATGCGCACGATGCCCCAGAAACGCCCTTCCAGCGCCGCGGCGCGAGACGAAATTCGGCGTGTCATCGGCGTCGAAGCCAAAGCCCTGGCGCTTTTGCGGCGCTCCATCGGCCGCAGCTACGCCGAAGCCGTGGAACTTTTAGCCCGCTGCCGCGGCAAGGTCGTCGTCACGGGCGTGGGAAAATCCGGCCTCATCGCGCAAAAAATCGCGGCGACGCTGTCCTCGACCGGGACCCCGGCCGCCCATCTGGACCCCGGAGACGCGCTGCACGGAGGCATCGGCTTCATTCAAAAGCAGGACTTGGTCCTGGCCATCGGAAAATCGGGGGAGTCGGAGGAGCTCAACCGGCTCCTGCCGGCCCTGCGCTCCATCGGCGCCCGCCTTATCGCCATGACCGCAAACCCGCGCTCAACCCTGGCTAGGCACGCCGCCGTAAT
>JAGWJU010000406.1 GCA_028865585.1 Elusimicrobiota bacterium
GGAGGTGGTCAAGGCCGCGGACGAGAACGATTTGGCCCTGGTGTTCACGGGCTTGAGGCACTTCAAGCACTGATGGCGAGCGCGCTGCTGGTCTTGGAAGACGGGGCGGTTTTCCCCGGGCGCTCCTGCGGCGCGTCCGGCGAGAGCTTCGGCGAGGCGGTGTTCCACACCGCCATGACGGGCTATCAGGAGATCATCAGCGATCCGTCCTACATGGGCCAACTCGTCGCCATGACTTACCCGCACATCGGCAACTACGGCGCGACTCCGGAGGACGAGGAGTCGGACAAGCCGCGCCTGGCGGGCTTCATCGCGCACGAAATTTGCGCCAAGCCCTCCAATTGGCGCTCGGCCGAGAGCCTGCCGGAGTATTTCCGGCGCCGGGGCGTGGTCGCCATCGACGGCGTGGACACGCGGGCGCTGACCCTGCGCCTGCGCGAAAAGGGCGCCTTGCGCGGCGCCATCTCGACCGCGGATTTGGACGCCAAGAGCCTGCTGGCCAAGGTTCTGCGCTCGCCTTCCTTAATAGGGGCGGATTTGGCCCGTGCGGCCTCCTGCGAAAAGGCGTTTACTTGGAGCGAGCGCGCGTCGCCGCAGGGCCGGCGCGTCGCGGTGATGGATTTCGGCGTCAAGTACGGCATCTTGCGCCGCCTGGCCGCCTTGGGCGCCGAGGTGCGTGTTTTCCCCGCCTTGACCCCGCCCGAAGAGATTCTCGCGGCCAAACCGGACGGCGTCGTCTTGTCCAACGGGCCCGGCGATCCGGCGGCCGCGGCCTACGGCGCGCGCGCGGCAAAAACTTTGGCCGAGTCGGGCGTTCCGGTGATGGGGATTTGCCTGGGCCACCAGCTTTTGGCCCTGGCCTTCGGCGCCAAGACCTTCAAGCTCAAGTTCGGCCATCACGGCGCCAACCACCCGGTCATGGATTTGGAGAGCGGCCGCGTCGCCGTCACCTCGCAGAATCACGGCTTCGGCGTGGACGCGGAGTCCCTGCCCCGTTTTTTGCGCCTCACGCATAAGAGCCTCAATGACGGAACCTGCGAGGGCCTGGCGCACGCCGAGCTTCCGGTTTTTTCCCTGCAGTTCCACCCCGAAGCCTCGCCGGGGCCGCACGACGCCTGGAGCGCCTTCGCGCGCTTTGAAGCCTTGATGTCGCGGCGCCGGGAGGCTTCGCTCCGGCATGCCTAAGCGGACCGACTTGAAGACCATCCTGGTGGTGGGCTCGGGGCCCATCGTCATCGGCCAGGCGTGCGAGTTCGACTACTCCGGCACGCAGGGCGTCAAGGCCCTGCGTGCGGAGGGCTATCGCGTGGTGCTGGTCAACTCCAACCCCGCCACCATCATGACCGACCCGGAGACGGCCGAGGCGACCTACATCGAGCCGCTGACGCCGGAAATTTTGGAGCGCGTCATCGCGCGCGAGCGGCCGCAGGCCCTGCTGGCGACCCTGGGCGGACAGACCGCGCTCAACTTGGCCGTGGCCCTGGCCGAGCGCGGGACGCTCGAAAAATACGGCGTCGAGCTCATCGGCGCGAATTTGGAGGCCATCCGCAAGGCCGAGGACCGGCAGATGTTCCACCGGTGCATGCTGGAGTTGGGCTTGGACGTGCCCCGAAGCATTTCGGCCACGGACCTGGCCGCGGCC
>JAGWJU010000407.1 GCA_028865585.1 Elusimicrobiota bacterium
CGTAGCGGCCGTCGATGCGAACGGCTTTAATCTCGGCAGCGAGCGCGTCCGGATAGCGGCCCAGGAGAACCAAAGTTTTGGCCTCTTCATCATAAAGAAAAGCCTGCGCGGGAGCCGAGCTAAGGGCGGTCTTAAGGTCCCGCATGGCGTCATCGTACTGTCCTTGAGCGTCGAGACAGCGCGCCCGGCCCGCATAAGCGTCGGCCAGATTCCCCCCAATCTTGATGGCCCGGCTGAACTCCTCTATTGCCGCGCCGCAGTGTCCGGCGTTGGAAAGGGCGTCTCCACGCAAAACGAAGGCATAGGGATCGACCACATCCGGATCCCGGAAAAGGCCGGCCGAACTCAGCGAGTTGTAAAAACCTTCCGGGTCGGCCGAAGGGGGTCCCAAGTTCACGTCGATCTGATGGGCGCCGGGATTCAAGGAATACGCTTTTTGATAGTCCTCATGGGCTTCCTGATATTTCCCCAGGGCGGCATGCGCCGCGGCCTCGGCCAGATATTCTTCCGCGATCTCAAGCCCGTGTTCCTCCGCCTTCTTGATGTCCGCCAAAGCTTCGTCCGGACGATCCCTTAAAATTTCATCAAGAGCCCGTTGATAGTAAAGATCCCCGTAGTCCGGCGCAAGCTCAATGCCCCGATCGCAGGCCTTAAGGGAGGCGGAAACGTCCCCCGCCGCGCGCCGCTCCTGACAGAGCGCCAGCAAAATGCCCGAAGACGAAGGGTCGGCATCCAAGGCGTCGGAGAGATTGCGCAGAGCGCGGCGCGGCGCGCCCTGCGCGCCGTGGACAGCCCCCATTCCCCAGAGCGCCGAGGCGTTGCCCGATTCGATGTCCAACGCCTTTTGAAAGGCCTCTTCCGCGTCCAGATAATCCGCGGCCCTATAGCGAATCCACCCGAGGGCCGCGTAGGCCGAAGCGTCTTTCGGGTTCTGGGCTATCAGCGCCTGGATGTCGCTCGTCGCCTCGGTGCGATCGCCCAGGCGGGCATAAGTTTCCGCGCGGCTCTTGAGAATCAGGGCTTGCGGTCCTCCCAACGAAAGCGCGCTGTTGAAAGCATCAAGCGCCTCTCCAAAGAGATTTTCCCTGGTCTCCAGCAGGCCGAGGTTGAAATAGAACTCCGGATTTTTCGGGTCAAGCGAGAGCGCCCGTTTCAAATCTTCGTCGGCTTTCGAAAAATCATGGAAATCGATGGAATTGATGACGCCCAAATCGTTGTAGGCTTGGGCGTCTCCGGAATCAAGCGCTATCACGGAGTTAAAATCAGCCAAGGCGCGAGCCGCATCGTGCGTCCGAAAAAAAAGCTCGCCGCGCCGCAGCAGAGTTTCCGGGCTCCGCGGCGCAATTTCGACGGCCTTGTCCGCATCGGAGAGGGCCTTGCGCGGCCGGCCCATCGCGTATTCCACGCTTCCCATCGCCAGCCATGCTCTGGGATTGTTTTCATCGGACCGCAACGCTTCTTTTGCGGCCTTCAAAGCCTTATCTAAGTTCCCCTCGCCCGCAAAGGCTTGAGATTCCTCCAGCCGGACGCGGGCCACATCTTGCCGGCTCCCTTGAAAAAAATTGATGGCGCGGTCAAAAGCGGTCAGCGAATCCTGATAATCTCCCAATTTCAACAATCGCCGGCCGACCAGCTCCGCCTT
>JAGWJU010000408.1 GCA_028865585.1 Elusimicrobiota bacterium
CCGTCCCGGTTCCGAAGTCCGCAACCAGGCCGCCTTGCGCGGGCGCCAAAAGCCTGAGGACGTCTCTGACCGGGAGATAGGAGAACCGCGCTTCGTCGTCTAAAAAGGCGGCCTTGGCGGGATTGAAGCGCTCCGGCTGTTTTGCTCCAGCCCGTTCGGCTTCTACGACGTTTTGCTTCCGTCCCATCCCAATTTCCTTAAAATATCCTCCATCAAGCACCACTTGGTGAGCGACGACTGCGCGAGGTTGGCGCCGACAAAAGCGGTAAACCACAGGAACTTCCAACTCACCCAATACGCCAAGGCGAGACTAATCAAGATGAAAGTTCCGGCGATGAGCCGTATGCGGCGTTCAAGATTCATGACGGCCTCCTTTGGCCAAGAGATAGTAGAGCACGGGCACGGCCATGCGCGACAAAACGGTCGAAGCGACCTCCCCGGCCATTAAGGACAGGGCCAAACCCTGGAAGATCGGATCGAATAATTTGTGCAACAAAACAGCCCCATGCAGGGAGGCCATATTACGCATGAGATGTTCGTAGCCCAAAAACGCGTGCAAAAGAGCTTAACTGACGCTCTCCGCGCTGTAACGAGCAATGAGTCCCGTACGCACCGCATAGCGGTAAGTCCGCGCGAAAATCCAGCAACCCGCCGCGAGATAAAGTCCCGCCAGGCCCGCCCCGACAAAAACAGGCCACGCGGCGGCCGAACGATGCAGGATGACGGCACGCATGGACTCGAAGACATACGCTGGCGGCAGCGCGCGCGCGAAAAGCCGCATCCAGCGTGGAAGGACCGCCACCGGATAGAAGACCCCCGCGAAAGGAGCGATGAGCGCCGGGATGGGCCAGACGAACCACTCCGAGGCAGGGCCGAGCCGCAGAACCATGGCCGTCGCCATCACGCCCAAAGCGATGCCGAAAACGAAAAGAATCATCAGGAAGGAAACGATCATCACCCCATAGGCCGCGAAGGACAGCCCGAAGACCACGCCCGCCAAAAGCAGCATCGCCGCCAAGCCGACGGAACTCGTCGCGATGCTGCTGACCACGAGTCCGCCCAAATAGTCCCAGATGGTCAGCGGCGAGGCGAAAAAATTAAGAAAGTTGCGCGACCAAACGTCCTCAAAAAACGCCATGGTGACGCCCTGCATCACGCGCATGAAAAAATCCCACAGGAGAACGGCGCCCAGAAGAGTCGCGACGAAGCTGAAGCCCGAGTCCGCCACGGAATTAAGGTAACGCGTCAAAAAACCCCAGAGCACGATGTCCACCGTGACCCAGGCAAAGAGCGGCAGGACGCGCGAGAGGCTTCCGCGCATGAGATAAAACTGCCGCAGCACCACGGCATAGAGGCGCTTGAGGTTCATAGGGACAGCGGCTCCCGCGCGACGGCGACGAAAAGGTCCTCCAAGGTCTCTTTCCCGTGACGACGCGGCAGGGACTTAGGGTCGCCTTCAAGAAGGATTTTTCCGTGCGAGAGGAAAAGAACCCGGCCGCAGACTTCCTCAACTTCATGCATGTTGTGCGAGGTCCAAAGCACCGCCCCGCGTCCCCGCGTCGTGAACTCCTTGATTTCCGCGCGAATTTCGCGCGCGATCGCCGGATCAAGCGAGGCCGTGGGCTCGT
>JAGWJU010000409.1 GCA_028865585.1 Elusimicrobiota bacterium
CGGATACAACGGCCCAAATGCAGGCCCTGCTTTCCAAGATCGCCCCCACCCTCAAGGGTTTGGCCGCCCACCATGACATCATTGTAGAGGGCTATACGGACAACCAGCCCATCCATAATGAATATTACGATTCCAACTGGGAGCTCTCCACGGCCCGCGCCACAAGCGTGCTGCGGCTGCTCGTCGATCAATATGGATTTCCTCCCCAGCACATGGGCGCCATAGGATACGGCCAGTACCGCCCCGTCGCTCCCAACGATACGCCTGCTCACAAAGCCATGAACCGGCGGGTCGTTTTCCTTGTAAAGAGCGGAGAGTCGGCGCCGTTGCCTCCCCCCGCCCAACCGCAAGCTGCTAATTCCGCTCCGACCCCAGTTTCGGCTCCCGCCGCCCAGTCCGGCGCGCCGCCGGCGGCAACCCCGGCGGGAGCTCAGCTTCCCCAGGCAGCCTCCCCCTAGCCCATGGTAAAATATCCTATGCAAAAAACGGTTCGCCTTTGGGCGGCGCTGGCGTGTTTTGCCGCGCTGGCCGCCTGCGGGGCCGCCAACCAAAAAATCGTCGTACAGGACTTCGCGGACGGCAGCGTCACCGACCTGTCCATCACCGAGCAAATTACCGGCGAAAACGACTTCCTATTTTTCTCCATTCCTCAAAAAACCCGCTTTCTGGACGGCTACATCAAAGGACAGATTACCGATTATTCCGGCAGCCCCATCCAGGGAGTTATCGTGCGGGCTGTCGCCTCCTCGGGAGAGACCACCAACCCGGAGGATGAGCTTTTCGGAGAGTCCATCGGAGGCAGCAGCGGCGGGAACAACGCCACCACGTCCTTTGATCCGGGCGTCAGCGACACCAACGGCTTCTACCGCATCCGCTTCGTGCTCCCCATCATCAACAACATCGTGGACGTACGCGGACGCCTAGTCTTCAATCCCGGCTGGCAGCAGGAAAAAACGAACCTCGGGAAAGCTTATCAGCCTCAAACCAAGGAATCCCAGTTCCACCTCTATTACGATTACAAAAAAGGCCGGCTCATCTACGTCCAGGGAATCCAAAGGACCATCGTGGCTCCGGCCCTAAGCGGCCTGCCTCCTAAGATGGGCGGACTTCCCGGTTCCGCCCCCCCGCCGCCCGCAAAGCCCGCCGCATCGGCGCAGAGCCAGAGCAGCGGAGGCGATCAGGATCTTTTTAAAGGATTCGGCTTCGGTCCATGACGCGCGGCGCCGCCTACCTCGACTATAACGCCACGACTCCGATTCGTTCCGAAGTCCTGGACGCCATGCTTCCGTATTTCCGCGAGCATTATGGTAATCCCGGCAGCCCGTATTTCCTCGGCCAACAGGCGCGCAAGGCCGTCGAGCGCGCCAGAGAGCAGGTCGCGGCGCTTTTAAACGCGAAAGACCCGCAGGAAATCGTCTTCACGTCCTCAGGCTCAGAGTCGGACACCTTGGCCATGTCGGGCGCCGCTTGGTCCAAATGGGAGGAGAGCTACGGCCGCATCAGGCCGCGCGTCGTGTCCACGCCCATAGAACACGACGTGGTGCGCATGACTTTGGTCCAGCTCAAAATGCGCGGCTTTGATCGCGCGCTCGCGAAAACGGATGGGCACGGCCACGTGGCGCC
>JAGWJU010000410.1 GCA_028865585.1 Elusimicrobiota bacterium
TGCTTGTAATCTTCCTCCTTGCGCAGAAGCGCAGAAGCCTTCAAATCCTCGACGATTTTCTGGCGCGCCTGCTCGCGGGAGAGCCCCGCGTAGAGCCCGCCTTCCGCGGAGATGCGTCCATCGAAAGAAATGACCGCGATGGAAGGCAGCGCGTGCCGCTCGCCGATCTCGAAGTCGGCCGGATCATGGGCCGGCGTCACCTTGACAGCCCCGGTTCCAAACGCCATATCGACGGCCTCGTCGGCCACCACCGGAATTTCACGGCCCAGGAGCGGAAGTCTCAGTTTTTTGCCGACCAAGTGCGCATAGCGGGAATCCTTAGCGTTGACCGCTACGGCCGTGTCGCCCAAAAGCGTTTCCGGGCGCGTGGTGGCCACCACCACGCCCTCCGAGTTGTCGGCCAGAGGATAATGGATGTGCCACAGCCGCCCCTTGCGCTCCTCATACTCCACCTCGATGTCGGAAAGAGCCGTGCCGCAGCGCACGCACCAATTGACCATGCGGCGGCCGCGATAAATCAGCTTCTTGTCCCAGAGCGCCTTGAAGGCCGCGCGCACGGCGCGGGCCCGCGCCTCGTCCATAGTGAAGGCCTCTCGAGAAAAATCGAGCGCGCAGCCCAATTTTTCCAACTGGCCCAGGATGGTCTTCTTGCACTCGCGGGTCCACTCCTGCATGCGCTCCAGAAACTTCTCACGCCCCAAATCGTGCCGCGACAAATTTTCGGCCTTGAGCTGCTTCTCCATGACGTTCTGCGTCGCGATGCCGCCGTGATCCGTGCCCGGAACCCAGCAGGTCCTATCTCCCGACATCCGCCTCCAACGGACCAAGACGTCCTGGAGCGCATTATTGAGCGCGTGCCCCAAATGCAGCGCTCCCGTCACGTTGGGAGGCGGGATAACGACCACGAATTTCGGCGCGGCGCCGGAATCCGGCGCGGGCGAAAAAAGGCCGGCTTTCTTCCAAGCGGAAATCCAGCGCTCTTCGACGGCCTGGGGCGCGTAGGCCTTATCCAGGCTCATGACTGCGGGCCGACCTTGAGCGCCTTGCGGATTTTCTCCACCAGAAGTTTGGAATCCACGGGCTTGACGATGTAGTCGAAGGCCCCGGCGTTGATGCCTTCCATCACGTCTTTGACCTCGCCCGAACCGGTGAAGATGATGACGGGGATGCGCGCGGTGGACTTCTCCGCTTTGAGGTTCTTGAGGATCTCGATGCCGTTGATTCCCGGCATATAAAGATCGAGCAGGATGACGTCGGGCGAGGACTGCTCCGCCAGACCGCACGCGCTCTCGGCGTCGCCCGAATCCACGGACTTGAATCCCGCATAGTCCAGGGCGATCTTGAGCGTCGCGCGGATCATCTCATCGTCATCGACGATGAGAACCTTCTTTCTTCCTGCCCCGTCCGTTTTGTTTTCGCTCATAAATTCTCCAAGCGTTCAGGCAAACGGCGCCACGAAGCGGCAAAACACCTCGTTGGCCAAAAACACGCCCTCACGGGAGAGCCGCACGCGGGACCCGGCGCGCTCCACCAGGCGCAAGTCTTCGAGCTCGCTCCACTCCCGCGCGAACTCCCGCCGCGCCGGTTCCTCCAAATCGATGCCCTCGGCCAGGCGCAGGCCCA
>JAGWJU010000002.1 GCA_028865585.1 Elusimicrobiota bacterium
GGGGGGAATATGTAGCGGAGGAAATTCCGGGTAGGCAAGCGCGCCGTGATGCGCTACAATAACCGCCTTGTTAGACTTGGCCATCTTCGTCGTTTACCTGGCCCTCGTGGCCGGCCTGGAGTGGGCCGGCGCGCGCAAGCGGCGGCGCGGCCTGGGCGACTACGTCCTGGCGGGGCGCACGCTGACGCTCCCGGTCTTCGTCGCCACCTTGGTCCCGTCCTTCTACGGCGGAGTGCTGGGCATCGGCGAATTCACCTGGACCCACGGCCTCTCCAACTGGCTGGTCATGGCCTTGCCCTACTACGTCTTCGCGGCCGTTTACGCCCTGTTCCTGGCCGGGCGCATCCGCTTGAAGCCCGGCCTCACCATCGCCGATCACGTGGAGAGCGCCTACGGCGCCGCCTTCGCGGTCTTCGCGGCGCTCCTGGTCTTCGTGCTCTCCTCGCCCGCGGACGAGTTCGTGATGATCGGCACCCTCCTGTCCTATTTCTTCGGCATGGCCTTGAAGCCCGCCATGGCGCTGGGCGCCGTGGTCTCGCTTCTCTTCATGCTTAAAGGAGGGCTGCGCTCGGACGTCTGGGCCAATGCCTTGCAGTTCCTTTTGGTCCTGGTCGGCTTCGCGGTCCTTTTCCCGTTCGCCATTTCGCGCGTGGGCGCCCCCTCGCATCTGGCCGCGCTGCTGCCTCCGGGACACCTGAGTTTGACCGGCGGACTTTCGGTTTGGCAGATTCTGGGATGGTGGATCATCGCGGCGTGGACCATCGTCGATCCGATCTTCCACCAGCGAGCGGCCGCGGCCGGCAGCCCCGCGGTGGCCCGGCGCGGCATCCTGCTTTGCATCCCCTTTTGGATGGCCATCGATCTGATGACCACGGCCGCGGGCCTCTACGCCCGCGCCGCGGTGCCGCACTTAAGCCATCCGCTCATGGCCTACCCCAAGCTGGCCGACCTGGTCCTCCCGCCGGGATTCCGCGCGCTCTTTTTCTGCGGCATGGCTTCCTCCGTGCTGGCGGGGCTCCAGGGCCGCATCCTGCAGTCGGCCATCAGCCTCGGCAAGGACGCGCTGGGCCGGGCCTTCAAGGCGACGGACGCGGCCGAGGAGAAGCTCACCATGATCGCCATGGTCGCCAGCGCCCTGCTGGGCTACGCTTTGGCCGTGTGGATCCCCTCGGTGGTGGGGTTGTGGTACGCGCTGGGCTCGGCGGTCATTCCCGCGCTTTTGTGGCCGCTGGTCAGCGCCTACTACCCGCGCCTGAGGCCCTCGCGGGCCTTCGCCTTCGCCGCGTCCATAGGCGCCTGCGCGATTTCCTTCCTCTGGGTCGGCGCCAGCCACGCCATCCATCACCCGCTCTTGGGCCTAAACCCGATGTTCCCGGGGCTGGCCTACTCCATGCTGATCTGGGGGCTGGGACTCTGGATCGCGCCGCAGGCGCTGGCGAAAAATCTCAGCGTGACCTGAGAGCGGCGCCCACGCGGCGCTCAAGGGCGCCCGAGGACAGCCAGCCGCCGCGGCTCCAGAGAATGCGTCCGGACGGCGAGGTCAGCGCGAACCACGGCATGTCCTCCACGCCGTAGCCCTCGGCCAAACGCCCGCGCGCGTCCTCCACTAAGGGAACGCGCAAACCTGACGCCAAACGCGCCAGGCGGGCGCGCGCCGCGGACCCCAACGCTTCAGTTGCGCGCTCGTCGATCGCAACCGGAGCAGGCCAACCGCGCCGCCGGGCTTGCGTTGAGTAATGCTCAAGGATGGAGAGTTCCTTGGGGAGATTCGCGTCCTCGTCCAGCCACGAGGCGAAAAACAAAAGCAAGTGCGGATGGCCAGCTCCGAAATCGACGAAATGCCCGGGCGCGCCCACGGCGGGCAGCCGCTCGGATTGCTCCGGCTTCATCGCGGGAATAGGCGCCAAAGAAACCGCGTTTTGAACCGTGGGGCGCCCGGGCAGGATGCGGGCGATGCCGTCGGCGAGAATTTGGGCCTGCTGGACGACGCCTTCGTAACTCATCCGGTCGGAATAGATCGCGCGCTCGCGGCCATCCGGCCCGATAAGGAAGATGATGGGCTGATGATCGATGTCGCCGTGAATCGCGGCCACGTAGACGTGGTAGGCGCGCCAAACGCGCTTTAGCCGCGCCGGGCGTCCGGTCAAAAACCGCCAGCGGCCCCGCATCCCATGGGCGCGCGTGTAGGCCGCCACGTCGCTAATCTTGGTCGCCGAAGGGTTGGCGTTGATGCCGACAATCTGGACTCGCGCGGCCGCGGGCCCCAAGAAACGCAGAGCCTCCGTCATGCTCTGCGTCATCAAAGGGCAGATGCTGGTGCAGTGGGAATCGATGAAGGCGAGCATAACGGCCTTGCCGCGAAACTGCGATAGAGAAACGACCCGCCCGTTTTGATCGCGAAGCTTAAAGTTCGGAGCCGGCAGGCTGCCGGCCGGACTTCCCAAATCGATGTCCTTGTTGGCCCAAGCCTCCGCCGAGTTTCTCGGCTGCGGCAGGGGTTTCGGCGCAGAGCGAAAGGCTCTGAAGGCCGCGGCGGCCGCGAGAAGAGCGACGACGGCGGCGGCCGAGGGGAGATAGCGCTTTGGGCTCCGCGAGGATTGATTCATGGAGTTATCCTGCCAATTCTAAAAATCATAACGCAAGCCGGCTCCGAATCCGTCGCCAAGCGGGCGCCCAGGCGCGAAAAACGCCCCCTGGCAAAAGGGGGGAACTTCGCTTATACTTCTTGCGTGACTCTCTTCGGCGCGATTTTGCTCTTGGCTGCTTGCGGCCCCCTGGCCCCGCCCGCTTCGGCCGGCCAAGCGCCCGCCACCGCGCTGCAGCTGTCGGAACTCAAGCGGGCGGCTTTTGCCGCCGGGATTAAATGGACGACGCTCATAAAAAACGGTCCCGGCGGCGAGATATTTCTCACGCAAAAAGGCGCCGGCCTCATTGAGCGCTACGAGAAAAAGCATTCCCTCTCCGGGCCATTCTCCCGCGGCGCGCGCCCGACCCCGATCGGGAAACTCGAGAATCTCGCCTTGCAGAAACCCACGGCGGAGAACCTCTCCAGCTTTTACGACGGCGGCGTCGCGGGAGCGGGGGACTCAGGAAAGAAACCGACTTACGACATCAGCCTCGTCAACGGCTATCCCAGCGTCTCGTTCAATCAAAAGCACGCCTCGGAGCAGTTCGGCTACCTCTTCGCAGACGGCCTGAGTCCCTACGCCGCTCCAAGCCCCTACGCCAACGTCCGCCTCGGCGCGGACGGCTACGGCCGGGTCGATTACCACGTCAGGGGAACGCTCGGCCTCGTCCGCGTTTCGGCGGACTATCCGGTCGGCCCGCCGCTGCCGGCGCAAGGCCTCGAGAATTTCCTCGGCTCCGGCGCGGACCAATATCTCCGCTACGGCAACGCGCCTCAAAGCGCCGACGTGGTCGTCGCCAGCCTGGACGCCGCCGTAGGCCGCGCCTACAAAACCGGCCCGCTCGCCCTTTTCTGGGGATTCAACACGGCGAACAAATTCGAATACGCCCTGCTCAACTCCGGAATAGCCGGAACCGGCGGCGTTGAGCTTCCCTTGCCGGGCGGCCGGAGCCTGCAGGCCTACATCGGCGAGTCGAGGGACTACGCCATGGTGAACCCCGACGCCGTTCAATCCTTCGTCTTTCATCAGGGGAACGGAGCTCCGGTCGGGATTTTTACCGGCAAGGAGCGTTCCGTCGGCATCGCCTACGTGGATCCCTCCGACGGCCTGGCCGCTCTGGTTTCCCATGGCGGCGGCACGTCGCTCGCCTCCGAGAACGCCCAGGTCTCCCTGACCAAGGGGCGGTTCACCCTGGGCGCAAGCGTCGAAAAGAAGGCGGGCAGAGGAATCGAGTACGGCGAAACCGACGAGACCGGACAAGCGGGCTATCGCCTGGGCCGCGATACCGTCGTGTCCATCGGATACCAGTCCGACAAGCTGCAGTACGGCAATGCCGTCGTGAACGCGAAGGGCTGGTTCGCCAGGCTCAGCACCATGTTCGGCCCGGCGGCCCGCATTTCAGCCGAACAGTTCTTCGGCGCCCAATCCCAATCGACGCTCCAAGACAAAGCGACCGGCGCCTTCATCGGCTTCTCCTCGGCGGCGGGCGGCGCGCTCGCTCGGGTGCAGAGCCTCATTGATCATCTGGCCTCGAACCTCCAATCGCAAGAACTCACGCCAGATCAGCTCCGGCAGGACATCATCGGCATCTCCGACGCAGTCGGCGGCAGCCCCGAGCTTGCCGCGCAAATCGTTGCGGCCGCCCGGCAGGCGCGCCTCAGCGGAGATCAGGAGAAAATTCTCTCCGGCATACTGCTCGCCGGCGTTCCTCCGGACAATCCATACTATCTTTCCGTCAGCCGCGTCCTGGGCCGACCCGTCCCGCTCTCCTCGCTGGTTTCAAACCTGCTCGCGCTGCAGGGGAACCTATTCCTTCCCGTGCAGCAGGCCGTCGGGAATCTGGCCCTCCATAAAAACGATCTTGAACGGACTTTGAAAACGCTCCGGAATCAGACCCTGTGGCAAAACGCCGTGGCCGATGCGACCCGCACCATGATCTTCAACTCCTTGGGCGATTTGAACGAAACCGTGAACGTCCTGGGCCGCCCCGTGGCGCTGAAGCTCGATGCCCCGACGCTGATTCCGCTGGCCGGCATCGCCATCAACGCCGGAGTAACGCCCCTCGCGCCGATCACGCCCGAGCAGACGGCGCAGTGGATTCTGCAAAAAGCCGCGGGCAGCCTCGGAATTGCTCCGGGAAACGCGAGCGCGCAGGCCGTTTCCGACGCCTTCTTCGCCCAGGCGCAGCAGCAGCTGGCCCAAATGATAAGCCGGGACGGCTCCGCGGGCGCCTTAAACCCCGCCGCTCTCGCGGATCAAATCCAGCGCAGCCTCCCGCCGCCTCTGGCGGACTACCTTAGGCGGAAATACGGCGCCGGCCTTTCCAAGTACATCACCGCCCTGTCGCAAGAACCCCAGGAATTAGCCTCCCGGCTCATCTCCCAAATCAAAAGCGCGGAAGGGGCCCAAGTGACGTCCGCCGTCAACAACGGCTTCGCCGCGGCCGGAGAAATCATCAGCCGGCAGGTAAACCAAATTCTGGCGACCTCCGCGCAGGAGGCCAAAGAGTTCGACAAGCTTACGGCCGACGGCGGAGCCCCGGCGGACGTCCAGGGGATGGAGGCGGCAATGGACTCCTTCGCCCGCTTAAACGGGCAGGGAAAAAAGACGACCGAAAACTTAACGGACGCCATCTCCGGACAGACCCGAACGAGCGTCGCGGCGCTCGCGTTGCGGCAGGCTCAAGAGCAGATAACCGCCAGCCGCGCCGACGTGCGGAGCATGCAGGCGTCTCCGCAGGACTGGCCCTCTTCCCTCACGGTCTCGGTCGATCCTCGATTGGCGGCTTATTACGGGAGGGACGGCATTCACAGACTGGTTCAAGGCTTGGCCGACATCTACCGCTCCCTGGGCAGCGTGAAAAAACTGAACATTTCCGTCATGCCGGGTTCCTACATGAGGAGCGTGGGAACCTGGAACCAAGAGATCGACCTCCCCGCGCCCGCGAGCCCGGACGACGCTTCCGGCAAAATCGACGCCATGCTCGGGGCGGAGAAATGCCTCCTCGCCCCTGACTCGCCGGAATGCGGGAATGCCGCCGCGGCGCCGGCGCAAACGCGCCCAGGGCGCTAAACCTTGCCAGCGCATAAATGGCGTCGGCACTCCTGCCCTACGCGGGGAGGAGGAAAATGGGAGTGAACCCTCTCTCCGGGCTAAAGCCCGGAGCTTCGGGTCCTCGGCCTGCTCTGGTCGTCGTCCCTTGCTCACGGATGTATTTCCTGATCATCTATTTTCTCGGCCTCCGGGCCGAGATCCTCCAGCAGAGCCCGGCGCAAATCGCGGTCCAGAATACGGCCCCCATGAAACTCCTCGCGATATGCCTCTTCGGCCAGAAACGGCTCGCAGCCGAGCTTGCCGCCCGCGGAAATGACCGCCTGCTCGAAATCCCGGGATTCGAAAGCGTGAAGAGTGTTGTGATGGACGAAAATGCCGATGGGGCCTTGGGCGGGCAACAGCTCTGCCAGACGATCAACGACTGACTGTAAATGCGGACGCGAAGCCGGGACGGCCTCATCCGCGAACGGCTGGTTCATCTTTTCGGATGCGGCGCTGTCCGCCGCTTACGGCCTCCCAAGCCGGGCGAAAATCATGCGGCTCTCCTCCATTCGCTTCCTCAGGATTTGCGCGATGGGACGGAGAACCCGGAAAATCTCGCGGTCGCGGATGGAATACAAAACGGCGGATTTGCGTTTGCGCGAAACCACGATGCCCGCGCGGCGCAAGATGGCGAGGTGTTTGGAAAGGCTCGACTGCTCGACTTGCAGGCGTTCCGCCATGCGGCCGACGGCCTCGAAATGTTTAGGCGCCTCGTACAATCGAGCCGCGCACCCTGCCTTCCTTCATTTCCCAACGCCATTTCCAAATCGTATAGACGGCCGGGTAAATCAAAAGCTCCATGATGAACGAAGTGAAGATGCCGCCGACCATCGGCGCGGCGATGCGCTTCATGACATCGGCGCCGGCTTCGTAGGCGGGCGCCCACATGACGGGCAAAAGCCCCATGAAGAGGCAAAGCACCGTCATCATCTTTGGCCGCACGCGCTTGACCGCACCGTGCATCACGGCCTCCTCCAAATCGGCGAGCGTCCGCATTTTGCCCTTGTTTTTCCATTCCTCATAGGCCAAATCAAGATAGAGCAGCATCACCACGCCGGTTTCGGCGTCGACACCCGCCAAGGCGATGATGCCGACCCAGACCGCAACGGACATGTTGTAGCCCAACATATAGAGCAGCCAAACCGCCCCAACCAAGGAAAAGGGCACGGCCAGAAACACGATGCCGGTTTTTACCACGGAGCCGGTGTTGACGTAGAGCAGCACGAAAATAATGAATAGGGTCAACGGCAGGATCAGCATGATCCGTTTGCGGGCGCGCTGCATGTACTGGTACTGGCCGCTCCATTTAAGGTAATAGCCTGGCGGAATCGTCACCTCCTTGGCGATAAGAGCTTTGGCCTTTTCTACGTAGCCACCGACGTCTTGCCCTGGCATGAGGTCCACATAGACCCAGCCGGTGAGCATGGCATCTTCATCGGTGATGGACGGCGGCCCCATTACTAGCTTGATGTCGGCCAACTGCCCAATGGGCACTTGGGCGCCGGTGGGCGCCGCGACCAGCACGCGCCGCAGCAGTTCTGGATCCCGGCGCAGGTCCTGCGGATAGCGGATGTTGACGGGGTAGCGCTCCCGGCCCTCCACCGTCGTTGTGACGTTCTCTCCGCCGATAGCTGTCTCGATGACGTCCTCCACGTCCTCAACCGTCAGCCCGTAGCGGGCCGCCTCTTCCCGCCGCACCTTGAAGTCAATGAAATATCCGCCCTCGGTGCGCTGGGCGAAGGCGCTGCGCGTACCTGGCTCCTTGCGTAGCACGCCCTCGATGTCCTCACCGATCTTCTGGATTTGAGAGAGGTCGGGCCCAAAAATCTTAATGCCGACAGGCGTGCGGATGCCCGTCGTGGTCATGTCCACGCGCGCTTTGATGGGCATGGTCCAGACATTCGATGTGCCGGGAAGCTGGAGCGCTTGGTCCATCATCGAAACGAGATCATCCCAACTCGGCCGTCTCTTTTCGGGCCAGAAAAATCCCAGAAACGGCTTGAGCCATTGGGGCGCCCAGGAACTATACCAGCACGCATGAAACGTTTCCGGCCAATCCTGCTGGGGCTTTAATTCAACCGTGGTATCGACCATCTCCAGGGGAGCGTTATCCGTTGCGGTGCGGGCGCGGCCGACGGTGCCGAAGACCCTTTTGACCTCGGGAAAGCTCTTTAAAATCTCGTCTTGATGCTGGAGCCAGACCTTCGCCGCCTCGATGGAAATTCCGGGCAAGGTCGTGGGCATGTAAAGGAGGTCACCCTCGTTCAGGTTGGGCATGAACTCCGAGCCAAGGCGCAGATAAATCGGAATCGTGGCCACGATGAGCAGCGCGGCCAAAACGATCGCGGCGCGGCGACGGGCCAGCACAAAGCGCAAGGCCGGATCATAAACGCGAAACAGCGCGCGGCTGACGGGGTGCTCCTCCTCCGAATAGATTTTTCCAGCCCAGAAAAAATTAACGATGCGGCTAAGTATCCGGGATTTGAACTTGAGTTCCCGCGCAGGCTTCAAGAAAATCTGCATCAAGACCGGAACCAGAGTCACGGCCAAAAACGCCGCGAAGAACATAGAGAAGGTCTTCGTGTAGGCCAGGGGCTTGAAGAGCCGTCCTTCCTGCGCTTGGAGGGTGAAGATGGGCAGAAAGCTAACCGCGATGACCAAGAGCGAGAAGAAGAGCGGTCGGCCAACTTCCTTGGTAGCCTCCAGAATCACGTCTTGCAGGGGCTTGGCCCCTCCCGACTGCTCCGAAAGCTCCAAATGCTTTTGGGCGTTCTCGACCATGATCACGGCGGCGTCGACCATGGCGCCGATGGCGATGGCGATGCCGCCCAAGGACATGATGTTGGCACCCAGATTCATGTAGGTCATGGGAATAAAAGCCATGAGCGCCGCGAGCGGGAGGGTCAGCACCGGGATCAACGCGCTGCGGAAATGCCACAAAAAAATGATGATGACGAGGCTGACGATAATCATTTCCTCGATAAGTTTGTCGCGCAAAGTGGCGATGGAGCGTTTGACCAGGCTTGAGCGATCGTAGACAGGCACGAGCTCGACGCCTGGCGGAAAGGCGCTTTTGACCTCAGCGATTTTAGCCTTGACCGCGTTGATGACCTTCAGGGCGTTTTCCCCGTAACGCATCACCACGATGCCGCCCACGGTTTCCCCTTGGCCGTCAAGCTCGGCCACGCCCCTGCGCGGCGCGGGGCCGTAGCGCACGTAGCCTATATCCTTGATGAGAATAGGTGCGCCGTTCTTGTCCACGCCGACCGGGACGTTCTCCAGATCCGCCAGATTCTTGACGTAACCCCGCCCGCGCACCATATACTCGTGCTCGCTCATCTCCACCACGCCGCCGCCCACGTCGTTGTTGGAGCGGCGCACGGCCGCGATGACGTTTTTGAGCGGAATGCGGTAGGCCAAGAGCGCTTCCGGATCGATCACGATCTGGTATTGCTTGACGTAGCCGCCGATCGAGGCGACCTCCGCCACTCCGGGAACGCTCTCAAGCCAGTAACGCAGGGACCAATCCTGGAAGGCGCGCAAATCGGCCAAGCTGTGCCGCCCGGATTTGTCCACCAGCGCGTATTCGTAGACCCAGCCGGCTCCGGTCGCATCAGGCCCCAGGTATGGGTCGACGCCTCCGGGCAACTCGCCCTTGATTTTGGAGAGATACTCCAAGGTGCGCGAGCGTGCCCAATATAGATCCGTTCCATCCTGAAAAATGATGTAGACGAAGGACAGACCGAAGAAGGAGTATCCGCGCACGACCTTGACCTTGGGCGCGCCAAGCATGGCCGTGACGATGGGGTAGGTGATCTGGTCCTCGACCAAATTCGGCGAGCGGCCCGGCCACTCCGTGAAAACGATGGTCTGCACGTCCGAGAGATCGGGGATGGCGTCCAAGGGGATTTTTTTCAAGGCATAAATACCCCAGACAATGGCAAAAACCAAGCCCAAGAAAACGAAGAAGCGGTTCTTCGCGCACCAGTCGATAAGGCCGTTAATCATGGCCGAATCCTTGCGCCGCGGCCCGGAAGTCGGATTCCGAATCAATCAGGAAATTGCCGCTGGTTACCACGCGGTCGCCGGCTTTAAGGCCCTTCAAAATTTCGACCCAATGATCGGCATGGTTTCCGACCGTGACTTGACGCGGAGCCAAGTAACCGCGGCCCAAATCCACGAAGACGGTCTGGCGCAAGCCCGTATCGACCACGGCATCCCTCGGGACCGCAAGACGCACGCCCAGGCTGACCTGGATGTCGGCATCCAGATAAACGCCGGGACGCAGGACGCCGCCGGGATCTTTGATTTCAACGCGCACGCGGGCCGCGCGGGTTGCGGGGTTTAGGACCGGATCGATGGAAACGACCTTTCCCCGAAAAACCTGACCGGGTAGCGACGGGCTCATCGCCTCCACGATCTGTCCCATCTTGACCAGGGGCAGGTCTTGTTCGAAAACGTCGGCGTAGAGCCAGAGGGGGGAATTTTTACCGCGGGACAGCAGCAGGCCCGCATCTGGCTTGTCCGCACGGCCAAGCGCCGCGATCTGCAATGCGGAGAGCCCCAAGAGCTTCAAGCGCAGACGACTTGACGCCAAAAGAGCCTGTGCCCTGTGCCGGGACTCGGCGAATCGGCTTTTTTGCGCGGCGCGCGCAGATGCCAAGGCCGCGAGATAGTCCTCTTCGGCTTGATAGAGCTCCGGATCGTAGGCGATCCAGCCGACGGTTCTGATGTTTCTTACCAGAGGCCGCATTTGAGCCGTGCCGAGCCGCAGGCCAATTTCTTGCCGGCGGTAGGGGCTGACCTCGAAGGCGTCTTTTTCTGGAGCGGCGTCTTGATCCGCGTAGACCGGCACATAGTCCATTCCCATGGAGTCTTTCGCGGGCACGGGCGAGGTCATGTTCGGATTCATTGCACTCCGGTAATAGAGGATTTTTTTGGCAGAGGCTCCTCCGTCCGAACCGGACTTCGACCCGCCGCAGCCGGACAAGATTAGGACCGCGGCTAGGGCCGCCAGCACCGCCGGGACCGAAAGTTTTTTGCTCATTGCTTGCCTCCTTGCGCCGTAAGCGGCCCACCCGAGACGCGCTCCAGGTCCGCGACGGCGATTTCAAAATCTACGCGATGGCGCTCCTGATCCAGCTCGAACGATAGAAGCGAGCGCTCCGAGTCCAAGAGGCTCAAAAAGCTGGCCCGGCCGGCTTCGTAGGCGTTTTGGGTCGAATCCAGCGCGGCCTGAGCCTGAGGCAGCACCGTATCCTCATAAAGTTTGAAGAGCCGCGCCGCCGTGTCGGCTTTCACGGACAAATTCTCGACTTGATACCGGGTTTCGTTGACCATGTCCTGCAGGCCCGATTCCGAGGCCGCCAAATTTTCCCGGGACTGCCTGAGCGCCGCATTCTCCTTGTTAAGCCATATGGGAAGGTTAAGGCCGAAGCTCAGGGCTTGGGCATCCTGACCGTCATAGGGCAGATTGGTAGTGCCTCCGCCGATTTCGCTGTACTGATAGCCCAACGTCAAATCCGGGAAATAGTCCCGAATGGCCAAGCGCCGCTCCGCGGCATTTTTGTTCTTGAGCGCACGCAGGGCCAGGATTTCCGGCCTCATGGCAAGGGCCTGCTCGCTCCAGGCCGTTTCATTCCAGCGGAAGTCCGGATTCTCGGGCCGCTCCAGACGACCCAACGGCGCCTCCGGCGAGCGATCCAGAAGAGCATTTAATCGCGCTCGGGCGCTCTTTTGCTTCTCTTCGGCCGTCACTAAGTCGTTTTCAATTTTTGCGAGTTCCACCTGCGCTCGCAAGGCCTCGGATTCAGGCGCCCGCCCGACCGTATATTTCTCGGTGGCAGAACGGGAGAAGCGATTCATAACGCTTTGCTGTTCCTCTAGGATGGCGATGGCCTGATCCAGAAAGTAAATCCCGTAGTAGGCGCGCACGGTCCGATCCATAATTTCCAAGGATTTTGCGCGCAACGCTTGGCGCGAGACTTCTGCGGCCATGGAGGCCGCTTGGCCACGCAGCGCCCGTTTGCCCCAAAACGGGATATTCTGGGTGATGGTGATTTGATCTCCCATCGGGCCGGCCATGGTCTGCGGCGCCTTACGCATGCCTGTCAGCATATGGGAAACATTCAACGTCGGGTCATCGAAGGCCCGGGCCTCTTCCGGAACGTTTGCCGCCGCGGCCCACGCATGGCGCGCGGCTTGAATTTCCGGATTGTCTTTCTGGGCCAATTCCAGAACGGAAGCCAAGCTCATATCCCCGGTGGAGATTGCGACGACGGAAGACGGCGCGGAAGCGGCCGGCTCCGCGGCACTTAGAACCGAGGCGAACAGCAACGCAAAGCATGCGACCATGCGCCCTCCAGCAATCAATCAACGCGTCTTATGGAAACGGAACGAATTCAGGCGTGCGTCCAGGACGGCTGTTAGGCGAGAGGCGGGGACAGGCAGGAAGGACCGGGCGGGGATGCGGATTCAAAGCGGGGGGAAGAATAGGCGAGAAGCGTAACTCGGTGCGCCCTAAAAACCCCGACAGAATGATTGGCTACCGCAAGCTGGAAACTCGGTCTTGAAGATTGACCGATAAAGACGGCGCCTCGCCCCGCATTTAAACAACAAGTTTTGCCGGGGGGAAGAGGATGCTGGGACGCGTTTTTTTGCGGGGCTGCGCCGCAACAGGGGCGCATGGCGCAACAGCGCGCATTTCCCCGCATTGGGGGGAATCCCGCGCTGAAAAGAGTAACGGCCAAAAAAACGCCTAATGCGCGATGGACTCGCTTCATCTGATTTATTTCAGGCAACATACCCGCTATGTATATAGCAGGTTTAAGCCCGGAATTCAACACGCACGTACGTCCTCTCAACCGTATCTGGCCAGGAGCGGTCCCAGGAGATAAGCGAAGAAAAATCCTACGGCATAAATGGCCGCCGCGCTCCACCACATCGTTTTGTTGAAGCGGCCGGCCGCCTCGCATCCTTTTCCGCCGGTCACGGCGCAGGCTAGCTTCCCCTGAGGACGGAATAGAAGGGCGCCGTTGAATACAAGGAGAAGCCCCGCGATCCCAAATATCCAGACCTTGTGTCTGGAGACGGAGACCAGCCAGGGAAAGGCCGAAAGAAGGCTTCCCACCGCGGCCCCGCCCGCGATCACGGAGAGGGTCACGGGCAGGGCGCAGCAGAGGAGAGTCCCGGCGGAAGTAAAAAGAGACAGGACGGAGAGGACCTTGCTCTCGGACTTTTTATCCTTTTCCATGGTCGTTTCCCTTCGCATTGCCTTGTCCGACCGCAGAGGCCTTCGGCGCTTGCGTGACCTTTGCTTCTTTAGGGGTGAACCCGTGTTCGCGGACGACGCGGCGGATTTCTTTCAAGGTCACCTCGTTTCCCGGCGCCAGATCGAGCGTGGCCGTGCCGGCATTCAGGCTCACGACGACCTTGGCCACGCCCTTGATTTTCTCGAGGCCCTTCGTCATGCCGTAGGCGCATGGCGCGCAGTCCATGCCGTATATTTTCATCACGACCTTGCTCATTTCCGCACGGGCCGACGCTGCCTGCCACGCGGCCAGGGCCAGAAAGAGCCCGGCCAGGACCGCTGATTTCTTGCTTTTTTTCGCCATATTATATCCTCCTCAATCGAACCAATAGGTAAAATCGAAGATCGTCCGGTACAGCTCACGGTTCTGTGTGCCGTTTAACTGCTGATAGACGGGAAAAAGAATCCCGGCCTCCACACCCCAGCTTCCGTAGAGGCCCAAAGCGGACGGGCCGAGCAGGAACTTCGTCCCGCCGCTGTCGGGATTCAAAACCCCGCCGATCTTGTCTTTCCCGGGGAACTCTCCCAGGCTTTCGATAAAGAGCCGCCAGTCCGGCTTGGGATAATCTCTCCTAAACATCAGCGGCCGCCAGCCGAAGACGGCGCTTATATAAGGAAGGTCTCCCAGGCGGTCGCCGCCCGAGCTGAAATGGCGCTGCCAGCCTCCGCCCAGCCACCAGTAGATCGTCCTTGAGGCGTAGCCGGTCACAAGAGCCGCGTTGACCTCCGGACCTACCTGCACGCCTCCTCGAGCCCCTTCGGTCGGAAGGCCGCCGCTTAAAAAAGCCGTGCTTTCGTAGCGCTCCCCAACAGCCGGCGCGCGGCGCTGGAACCTCCACATCAAAGACCCCTCGACCTCATCGGCAGCATCCATCATCGCCCCCACGCGCGTGCGCGGCGGCCGGCGGAGATTTCCCAGCGTGGGAGACAGGGGCCCGCTTACATTCACCTGCAGGTCCGGGGTAACGCCGTAGCCCACCATATCCCGGAACATCGCGGAACTGCCTTGCGAGTTTGTCAGCGTCATGACGGCGGCATCATTGGTCCAGGAGCCCTCGCCCAAGGTGGGCGTGGCCAGACCGAAGGCCGGGCCATGGCCGAGGCCGAGCGCCAAGCGGGGACCTGCCAGGCAAGCCGCCGCGGCGGCCAGGAGCCATCCTCTTGGTCCTATTGCTCTCATAGGTTATCCTCCTCGTGAAAATCCCGCGGCAGCGGCCGGGCCGGACGCAACGCTCGCGCTCACTGACGCAGGATAATGGCAGCCGGACCACAAATAGACCAATCCCAAGGACAATCTCAGCCACAGAGTGGCACTCGGCTCGCGTCAAACCGGACGCGCGCAGCGTGCTCTTCAAAGCTCACCTCGGCTTCTCCGACCCCGTTTATGGCGGCAAGAGTCTTCTTGATCCTGGCGGCGCATTTGACGCAGGACATTCCCTCAACCGGAATGATCGCCGTCTTCATGCTCGCCTGATTTGCGGGAAGATTGGATTTTCGGCCGCAGGCCGCAAGTCCGCCGAAGAGCACATAGGCGCACAGAAGCGCGGCAGCCGCGCTGCCCTCGAAAAACGACCAATCAACCTTGAATTTCATGTTCCATCGCCTCCTTTGTCATCCAGGGACTTCAGGATAGGGCAGCGATCGGTGGTCCTGCGGGCGCAGCAGTTCCGCATGAGTCCCAGAAGGGTTCTCCTCATGGCTTGAAGGGCGTTGATTTTTGCCTCCACCTCCCGCAGTTTGGCGGCGGCCTTGAGCTTGACCCGTCCGCTACGGGCCCTTCGGCTGATCCGGAGCTCCAGGAGGTCTTCGATCTCCTTAAGGGTGAACCCGAGGGCTTGGGCGTTTTTGATGAACCGGATTTTCCGGATCGCCTCCTCCGCATAGAGCCGGTAGCCGGAGTCCTTATGATCTTCGGGAATCAGCAGGCCTCGGCGCTCGTAGTAGAGCACCGTTTGGATGTTCACATGCGCCCGCTTGGCCACCTTGCCGATCGTCAATTCTGCCCCCATGGCTTTCACCCTCCCCATGCAGTATAAACCCAATACTATGGTATGGAGTCAAGGGGTATGTCCATCCCATCGAGCCGCCCTCGATTCAGCCCGTTTGGAACTCGACCTGCTGCTCGGTGGCTGCCTTTCCAACCTTGAAGTTTTAACTCGACGCTGCGCTTGAAAAATTGTACTTTACGCTTAAGCTGCAACAGCTTTAAAGCCTCCGCAGCTCAATGAAGAGAACGCCTGCAACGGCTGCGCGGCGGCCAGGACGCGCAGGGGGGAAAATAAGACTTTTCCGCATCCGCTACGGATGCTTGAGGCGGGCGATAATCCGTTGGGCGATATCAGGGCGGTTCAATTCATCCGGCCGGCGGCTCATCATGTGCTTGAGCGCCCGGGAAATCAGGCCCATCTGGCGGGCGAAACGATCGCAGTGGCGGCACATAGCAAAGTGCAGACGAACCATCCAACGCACCCGCCGGGGAGCGTTTTGGAACTCTCCCTCGGCCAGCATGCGCGCCACTTCCCGGCAGGAAGGCATGCCCATCATGACCGTTTTTCCCAATTCCTCTCCAGGCACTCACGGAGCTTGAGCCGCGCCCGATACATCAGCACCCGTAAATTAGTGTAGGAAACGCCCAAGACGTTACAAATTGCCTCCGCTGATTCGCCTTCAGCCTCTTTAAGAAAGAACGCGGCGCGCTGGCTTGCGGAAAGGCCCTCCGCGCACTGCTCGATTAGCGTTTGGATTTCAGCGTTGAGCGCCGAATCCTCGGGGCCTTTCGGCGGGCTGGCCCACATGCCGCGGGCGTTGAAGCGCTTCTCGAACTCGCCTTCAACGGCGTCCAGGCTCTCCTCGCGCCGCCGCTTCCGGCGCAAATCCAAAGCCTTATTATAAAGGATGCCGAAAAGGTAGGTCTTGAGCCGGGAGCGGCTCTCGAAGCGATCAATCGCCTCCAGAAAGGCTGAAAAAGTTTCCTGCGCCAGTTCCTCCGCGTCGGCTTGCGAAAAGCCCATCGCAAGACCGGCCGCCATGAGCGCAGGAGTATGCTCGCGAACGAGCCTTTCCATCGCGCCGCCCTCGCGCCGGCGGAGCGCCGTGATGTCCGCTTCAGCTTCTGTATTCGAGGGCGCCATAAGGTGTAACATTCTAACAGTTTGCCCTACTTATTTCCGATGGGGGGAATGAAACGGGAGGCTCGCCGGTGAAAAGATTTAAGTTCTTGCTGTTCGCCGCGTGCTTGGCGCCGGTTGCGGCGCCGTCTTTGTGGGCCGACTCTCCGGGGGATGCGCCGACGACCAGGTACGTGACGACTTCCCGCGGCTCCCTGGGCCTCTCCGGCTCGGTCTATCTTTATGACTACGCCCCGGCCTTCTCCGGAGCGAGCAACAACTTCGACCTCTACGCCTTCATCCTGAACCTCGACGGCGCTTCAGCCGACGGCAAAACCGGGCTGCACGCCCAATTCCGCTACCGCGACACGAGACTGCGCTCCTATTATCTCTCCAACGTTTGGTTCCAGGAGCTCTATGCCTACCGCAAAACGCCCTGGGGAGACGCGCACGTCGGCAAATTTTACAGAAAGGTGGGGATACTCTGGGATGACTCGTTCTTCGGAAACATCCAATATTTCAACGGCCTGAAGCTCGCTCCCAATTACGGCGCGGAGTGGGTGGGGAACAAGCCTTTGGCTGAAGATTTCAGCGTCGATTATTCCGCGCAATTCTTCCCGAATAACAGCAACACCGACGGATCCCTCCCCGGCCGGGACGTCGACAGCGATCCTCTGGCCAAAATGCGCAATACCGCGACACTGCGCGTAGTCCCAACCTGGACCTGGGGAAAATCCAATTCCATGGCTTTAGGCTTTTCCGCGCTGAACGCGAGCCTGGACCGCTCTACCTCGACTGCGGGAAATTTCAACATCAACCAGCTCGCGGCCGACGCGACTTTGACTTGGGGGCCGTCCGTGACCTATACCGAGATCCTGCGCCAGAACGGGGAGTTGGACACCACGCAAAACACACTGGGACGTCCCGCCTACGATACGGCGGTCTATCTTCTAGCCGGCACGCGCTGGCAGATTAATTCCAGGGTAAACCTTCGCTTTAATTACAGCTCGGCCAATTACGTGGGGCAAAATGCCAGGGAAGAGGAATATGTCCCCGGCGCAGTGGTAAGCCTGACGCAAAACCTCTCCCTAATCGCAGAGTTCGACTACTGGAGGATCCTCTCCCGGACCGGCGGACAGAGCCTGCTTGATCGCAGCTATAATACGGTGCTGCGATACGATTTCTAAAGGAGGACGAAATGACCCCAAATTCCACCGCAGCGAATAAGACGCCTTCCATCGGCGAGCGCTTGGATCGCTTGCAATGGCGGCCGTTCCACACGCGGGTCAGTCTGGCTTTAGGAATCGCCTGGCTCTTGGATTCCTTCGAGGTCAATATCATCGGCAACGTGCTAGGCCTGCTGAAGAAGCTTTGGGCCATCAGCAGCTTTGAGAGCTCGCTTTTGGTCAGCGTCTGGCTGGTAGGTATCATGGTCGGAGCTCTATTTTTCGGTTATCTTGCCGATCGCTACGGCCGCCGCAAGCTCTTTCTCCTGACCCTGGCGCTCTATTCGGCCTTTACCTTGGCCTCCGCCGCGGCCCCGGGTTATGTCTGGTTCCTCGTTTTTCGCTTCCTGACCGCCATCGGGGTGGGCGCCGAATATTCAGCCATCAACTCAGCCATCAGCGAACTCATCCCTGCCCGTTTTCGGGGCCGCGCCAACGCGACGGTCATGAATTTCTGGCCGGTGGGGGGAATCGCGGCCGCGCTCATCACGAGCTTTCTCATCAATCTCTTGCCGCCGTCCATCGGCTGGCGTTTGGCCTTCGGTTTCGGCGCCATCATCGCGCTCTTCACGCTTTGGGCCCGCCGAGCGCTTCCCGAATCGCCGCGATGGCTTTCCAAGCGCGGGCTCGATGTCCAGGCCCGCGGTGCGCTGGCGCAAATAGAGGATGGGGAACGGCGATTCTCCGGTTCGGACCGTGCTCCCGATCGTGCGCCGGGGTTTTGGGAGCAGTTGACGGAACTAGTGCGCCGTTGTCCAGGCCGTCTCGCATTGGGTTGCGCGCTCGACTTCTCGGAGGCCTCGGGCTACTACGGCATCTTTGCTTTCCTGCCGTTAGTCGTTCTTCCGAAACTGGGCATCGCCGAGGGGCGCGTACCATGGTTCTTCATCGTGGGCAATGTGGGAGCGGCTGCAGGTGGGCTTTTAGCCGCCTGGGCGCTTGATCGCGCCGGCCGCAAAATCACGGTGACGGGCTTCTATCTCTTGGCCGCCGGCGCGATGCTGATTATGGGTGCGGCCTCGCAAACCGGAAACGTTACGGGCGTGACTTGGGCCTTCATCGCGGCGAACTTCTGCGCCACGGGCAGTTGGATTTCGGCTTATCCCACGTTCTCGGAGATCTTTCCGACCCACCTACGCTCGACCGGCATCGGCTTTTCGGTCGCCTTCGGCCGCATCGGAGCGGCCGCAGCGCCTCCGCTTTTGGTCTACCTCGCCGGACGCTGGAGCCCGATGGCGGCTTTCGCCCTCCTAGCATCTTTCTGGCTCATCGGCGCCGCAGCCATGGTTCCCTGGTGCGTCAAGGGTCCCGAGGCGCGCGGATTGGCATTGGAGGCGCTGGAGGCATAATGGAAGCAGCGGCAAAACCCGTCAATACGGAACAGCGCTATCCTTTTTCGCCCCTGTTCGCTCTCGACACGCTCTGGCTTCAGGTGGCGGGGACCCTCTGCAACCTGCGCTGCACTCATTGCTTCATCTCCTGCTCTCCGGCCAATCACAGCCATGAAATGATGTCCCTCGAAGATGTGAGGCGCTATCTGGACGAGGCACGGCAGATGGGAGTTAAAGAGTATTACTTTACCGGTGGAGAGCCCTTCATGAACAAGGATCTCTTCGCCATGATTGAACTGGCTCTCAAGCAAGGCCCCGTCTCCATCCTGACCAATGGCCTGCTGATCACCTCTAAAACCGCCGCGCGGCTTAAAAGCCTTTCGGACGCCTCGGACTACAGCCTGGAGCTGCGCGTTTCCTTGGACGGCTATGACGCCGCGACTCATGACGCGGTCCGGGGCCTCGGCACATTCGGAAAGACGCTCAAGGGCGTCTTAAACCTGGCCGAGGCGGGCCTCAATCCCGTCATCACCGCGGTCGAGGTGAAGGATGACTTGGGCGCCCGGCAAGGCCGCGAAAAATTCCTGGCCTTCTTAAAATCCATCGGACTCACAAAGCCCCGGCTTAAAATACTGCCCATTCTGCGATTGGGAGCCGAAATTCACCGGACGCGCGCCTATGAGGCCTGGGAAAACCTGCGCGGACGCGAACTGACGAAAGAAGACGGCTTGGCTCTGCAGTGCTCCTCCTGCCGCATGGCGACGTCCAAAGGCGTCTACGTCTGCCCCTTGCTCATCGATTCGCCGGACGCGCGCATGGGGGCGACATTGCGGGACTCCCTGCGGCCTTTTGAACTTAAGCATCAGGCGTGCTATACCTGCCACGCCACGGGGTTTTCATGCCGGACTTAAACGGCCGGACCATAGAGGCGGGAGCCTTCAAGAGCGTCGCCTTCATCGGCGGCATCTATTCTAATTATCTCGCCCTGGGAAAAGCGCTCGAGTTGCTTAAAGGACGGGCGGATACCGTTGTGGCATTGGGCGATTTCGGCGCGTTCGGGCCGCATCCTGACCGAACGCTTGAAATTCTGCGGGAAAGGGAAATAGCGGCCATCCGGGGGAACTACGAGGAGGCCTTGGCCGAGGGCGCGGACGACTGCCGCTGCGGCTACACCGATCCGCGCGACAATGAGTTCGCCCGGATCTCCTACGATTACACAAAAGCGAACACCTCGCGGGAGCACGTGCAATGGATGGGCTCCTTGCCCGCGCATATCCGCTTAAGCATAGCCGGGAAGCGGATTCTGCTCTGCCACGGCTCGCCGCGCCGCGTCAACGAGTTTCTCTGGGAAAGCGCCACGCCCGAGCCCTTCATCAAAAAAATGCTGGACGACCACGAGGCCGACATCGTGGTCTGCACCCACACGGGGCTCCACTGGGCCCGCTTCATAGAGCCGGGCCGAGGCGTGGTCAACGTCGGAGCTCTCGGGCGTCCCGCCAACGACGGCGCTCCTCGCGTCTGGACGGCCGTCATCGAGGAGAAGGACGGCGCGCCGGCAGTCCGTTTTTTGCCCGTGGAGTACGATTTCGAGCGGCTGGCGCGCGAGATGGAGTCGGAAAAGCTGCCGCCCGAGTTCGCCCAAACCATCCGCACCGGCTGGTGGACGACCTGCCTGGAAACGCTGCCCGCCAAGGAGCGGGCCGCGGGGAAGTTCTAGCGGCGAGATGAAGATATCAATCATCATTCCCGTTCTAAACGAGAGCGGGACAATCGCCGCCGCGCTCAAGCGCCTCAAAGAGCCCGGCGAGGCGGAGCCCCCGGAGATTATTGTTTCCGACGGAGGAAGCGCCGACGGCACGCCGGAAGCGGCTCAAAATCTGGCGGACAACGTGATACGGGCCGGCAGACCCGGCCGCGCGCGGCAGATGCATGAAGGCGCCTTGGCCGCCGCGGGGGAACTTCTGCTCTTCCTTCACGCCGACACCCGCCTGCCGGAAAATTGGAGGGAAGTTCTGGAGGAAGCTTGGCGCGGACGTCCGCGGCCGGCCGCTGCGGCGTTTCGCCTGCGCTTCGACAGCGATTCATGGTTCTATCGCATTATCGCCCGAGCTGCCGCTTGGCGCAGCCGGATGACCGGGGTTCCGCTGGGAGATCAGGCTATCGCCGTTTTGCGCGAAGATTACTTCCAGGTCGGAGGATTCCCCCCGGTGCCGCTGATGGAGGAATACTTTCTCATCGCCAAGCTCAGACGTCTTGGCCCGGTGCTCATCCTGCCCGAGGCCGCCGTCACCTCGGCCAGGCGCTACGAAAAAAAAGGCCGCGTTTTCCAGGTTTTAAGGAACGCCTTCATCACCGCCCTATTCTACGCGGGGGTCCCGCCGCGAGTGCTGGCGAAAATTTACCGATGACCCAGCGGCAGGACGCCGTCGTGGTTTTCGCCAAAGCGCCGGTCCCCGGCCGCGTCAAAACAAGACTGTGCCCGCCGCTGTCTTTCGGACAGGCCGCGCAATTATACCGGGCCTTCATCCTGGACACCCTGGCGTGCGCGCGGAGCATTGCCGGGGTCAAGCTCCTGGTGGCCTACGCCGATGACGGAGCCTCGCCGGAGCTGAACTGGCTTAAAAATCAGCCCGGCTTTGATTTTTTTCCGCAGGAAGGCGGGGATTTAGGCGAGCGGCTCGTCCGCGCGTTCGACAGTGTTTTTCAAGGCGGAGCCGGGAAAGCCGTGATCATCGGCTCCGACGCGCCGCAGATCCGCCCCGAGACGATAAGACGCGCGCTGGATTCGCTCTCCGAAAGCGACGCCGTGCTTGGGCCCGCCGAAGACGGCGGCTACTATCTCATCGGGCTTAAGGAGCGCCGACCGGAGCTGTTCCAGGATGTCCCATGGTCCACGGACAAGGCCTTCGAGGAGACCCTCACCCGCGCGCGGAGTTCCGGCTTGAAAGTTTCGCTACTGGCGCCGATGGCGGACATGGACACCGTATCGGATGTTATAAACTTAGGACGCGAATTACGGGGAAAGCCGCCGGAAATTTGTCCCGCAACAGGTGAAGTCATGAATAGGCTTATTACAGGAGGGAAAGAGAGTGCTTAAAAAAATGTCGGCCGCCTTTTTTGTCTGCGCCATCATCGGGTTCGTCGGCGGCGTTTTCTATCTGAGAAAAAAGTATGCGGCGGCGCCGATCATGATGATTCCGGTCAGAACCTACACCACGTTCCAGTACCCCGAGGACCCGGCCCGCCACAGTTCCCGCTTCGGCTTCTACGACGCGCGCCGCTTGAAGCTCGTCACCAAGGACGGCGTACATTTTAATTTTATTTTCAAACCGGAAAACGGCCGCACGGCGCGGGTCGTGTTCAAGAACGTGGACGTACGGCTTTTGAGCACGACTTTGCCGGCCTGGACGAAAAGCGACCCCGCCCTCCAGCGCATCGCCCTGACGGATCGGGAGTGGAACCGGCAGGAAGTGAGCTTTAATCCCCATGGAAGTCATTTTGAAATCAGCGGAGGAGACGGATGGGAAAAGGAACACATCTACGCGGCGCACCTGGCCAGGAACTGCCTCAACGCCGGCTTATGGGAGGTTCTCTTGTTCGACAAGGAGAACGGCCGCAAAACCCTCTACTACCACGGCTGGTTCACCTTTCCGCTGGGCTGGTATCGGAAACTTTTTGAGCGCGAGACCGGATTGGCTTATTGGAGACACTGGTATTATCTGGAGCACTGGGATAATCCCGCGGGGCTCAAAATGGACCTCTCCAAGCTGCGGCGCATGCTGGCGCAATATCCGGTCGAAGCCTCGTTCAACCCGAATGAGCCCATCCTGCGAGAAGGCGAACAAATCGACAAGCGCAAGAACATCAGCGTCGAAACATTATCTGCCTGGGGAGACATTCTCCGCAAGAGTCCGTCCATTCGCTACGCCGCCTTTTTGCCGCCCGGCCGTTATTTCGTGAGCCATCCCTGGGGCAACGAGTACTGGCGGCTGGCGAAATTCGAGGGGGCCGTTTGGCGCCGGATTATTTCCCCGGCCGGGCCCAAACCTCTTGATGAACTAGAGCTTCAATTCAAAAGCACAAAAGGAGCGCTCAGCCGTTATATCATCAGCGGCTTTTCCCTAAGCGCGCTGCCCCGGCTTAAGCTCGAGGACTATCCGAAAGGCCTTTACATGCCCATGGGCATCGGCGTGCCGCCGTTCCACCAAAGCTACGAGGATCTGGAGAAAAATCCTCCGCAAAAGACTCCTTATTTCTGCCTGTGGCTCGATTCGCGGGGCCGCTGGATCAACCACCACGAGGGCGGCATCGACGGCCCCGTCTTATTGCGCGACAAGGACAATCCCGATCTGCTCCATGTCTTCCTTCTCTCCTACGAGAGGCACACCCTGATCGGACACTATGTGATTCACCTCGGGCATCATGCAAAATTGGGAGGCGCTCGATGAAATCAATTAGCATTAAAGCGCTGGCTCCGTTAACCGCATGCGCGCTGCTCTTGGCCTCAGCTCTCTCGGCCGCGGCGTCCGATCAGTCCCACGCCCTGTACGCCGAAGTGCTCAAAGCCTACGTGCATGACGGCCGGGTGGACTACGGAGCGCTTTCTCGGAAACCCGAAGACTTGGACCTCTATCTTAAAACTTTAGCCGCGGTCCCGCGGGGGGAATTCAAAAGCTGGCCGACATCGGATCAACTCGCCTTTCTCTTAAATCTCTACAACGCGGCGACTCTGCGCCTCATCGTCAGCCACTATCCTATTAAAAGCATCAAGGACATCGGGCACCTTTGGCAGAGTCCCTGGGACTTGCCCGTGGTTCATCTCTTCGGTAAGACCATCACGCTCAACGACGTGGAGCACGGCATCATCCGCAAGGATTACGCCGAGCCGCGCGTGCACATGGCCTTGGTCTGCGCTTCCAAGGGCTGTCCGCCGCTTCGGGACGAGCCCTACGTCGGCGCGCGGCTCAACGCCCAACTCGATGACCAAGCTCGGGCGTTCCTGCGCAATCCGGACAAGTTCCGCATCGATCGCAAGGCCGGCGTCGTGTATCTTTCCTCCATCTTCAAGTGGTACGGACAAGACTTCATTCCCCGTTATCTGCCGGCTTCGGGCTTCGGCTTAGGAAGCGCCAAAGAGCGCGCCAGCCTCCATTTCATCGGCGATTATTTGAGCGCCGCGGATCGCGACTACTTAGCCAAAGGCCGCTACCGGGTTGATTATCTCGATTACGATTGGTCCTTGAACGAACGGGGCTCGCGATGAAGCGGGTCAAATGGTTCGGAGCCGCGGTTGCCCTTCTTCTCTTAATCGTCCTGGCCGGGCATTGGAATGTCCAAGGGTTGCTGCGCCGGTCTCTGGCCGCCATCCAAAACATGGGGCCGTGGGCCCCCGGACTCTTTATCGGAGCCTACATCGCCGCCACCATCTTATTTATTCCCGGCTCACTGCTCACCTTGGGCGCGGGCGTTCTCTTCGGCGTGCTGTGGGGGACGATCTACGTTTCCATCGGCTCCGTCATGGGCGCCGCGGCGGCGTTCATTCTGGGGCGCACCCTGGCGCGCGATTGGGTCTCTCGCCGCGTCGAAGCCAACGCGAAATTCAAGGCCGTCAGCCGGGCCGTGGCCGAGGACGGCTGGAAAATCGTGGCGCTGGTGCGGCTCTCTCCTATTTTTCCTTTTAATCTCCTCAATTATGCGCTGGGGGTCACCGAAGTTTCCTTTCGAGACTACGTCCTGGCGTCGTGGATCGGCATGCTGCCCGGCACCCTGCTCTACGTCTACATCGGCTCCTTGGCCGGGAATCTGGCGCGGTTAGGATCCTCCTCGGGGCGCTCCCGCGGCCCCTGGGAATGGACTTTTTACGCCGTGGGCTTGTTGGCCACGTTGGCCGTGTCGCTTTACGTGGGCCGCATCGCGCGCCGGGCGATGCGCGAGCAGGAAACCCCGGAATAATCGGCCGCGAGGCGCCCGTCCCTCTTGACTCTATACTCTAGTATAGGGTCTATAATTTAACCCAGGAGCGAAACATGGGCCAACGCTTTACCATCGGGAAAATCGCCAATCTGGCGGGGACCAGCATCCAGACCATCCGTTATTACGAGAGATGCCGGCTCCTGCCGCCGAACGGCCGTACGGAGTCCGGCTATCGGCTCTACACGGAGGAAGCGGTCCAAAAACTGCGCTTCATCAAGAACGCTCAGAGTCTCGGTTTCTCCCTGGCTGAAATCGCGCGCCTGCTGCGACTCCGGGTCGGCTCGCCGGCGCAGTGCGGCAAGACCATGGCGCGCGTGAAGGCAAGACTTAAGGTTGTCCAGGGCAAGATTTCCGGGCTGCGGGCCATCGAAAGAACTTTGCGGCTTTTGATCCGGACCTGCGCGGCCCGGGGGACGAGCTCCTCGTGTCCGATTTTGGAAAACTTCGAAATAAAAGACAGGAGGATATAATGGAAGATAAAAACAACGGACGTTTTGTCGGACTCGCCGCGCTGCTCACGGCGGGCCTGGCTTCGGTCTGCTGCATCGGCCCGCTTCTTGCCGTCGCCTTGGGCTTTGGAAGCTTGGGATTCGCCGCGGGGCTTATCCGATATCGGCCGCTGTTCCTAGCGCTGACCGCCGTGATACTGGCTTTCGGCTTTTATCAGGCTTATCGCAAACGTTCGGTTGAATGCGCGGACGGAAGCTGCGAGATGCGCTCGGGAAGCCGCGCGATGAAAACGGGCCTGTGGGTCCTAACCGCCGCCGTCCTGGCCTTGGCGACTTTTCCCAAGTGGTCGGCCTGCCTGCTGGGGCAATGCAAACCTAAAGCCGCCGCCGGGGCTGCGGCGGCTTCCGTTCCCGCCGGAGCCCAGGCCATAAACCTTGGAATTTCCGGCATGGACTGCGCCGCCTGCACGGTCGAGATTAAAAAGGACGTGGAAAAATTGCCCGGCGTCTATTCCGCGAACGTTGATTTTTACGCCGGGACGGCGCTGGTTGAAACCAACGGGAAAGTCAACCCTCAAGACGTGGTGAGGGCGGTCGCGGCCGCGGGATATCAGGCCAAAGTCATTCAGTCAAAAAATGGAGGAGCGCAATGAAGCAAAATAACGGGGTGGAAGGACGCGAGTTCTGGGACGGCGCGACGAAATTCGACTTGGCTGTGATTGGAGGCGGCTCTGGTGCTTTCGCCGCCGCCATCAAGGGCTCGGAGATGGGGGCCAAGGTCGCCATTATTGAGGAAGGCGTCATTGGGGGCACGTGCTTAAACCGCGGCTGCGTGCCCACCAAGCACCTCATTCGCGCGGCCGAGGTTTATCACTTGGCGCAGTCCAATCCTTTCGCCGGATTTTCGCTCAAGCGCTCCAAGCTGGACTTCGCCAAGCTCATCGAAAAGAAAGACGCGCTCCTCGATTGGGCCAGGAACGCCAAGTACTGGGACATCTTGAGGTATCACAAGAACATCAGCTTCATCAGCCGCAGGGCCAAACTGACCGCTCCCGGGCGCATCGACGCCGGAGGAACGGAAATCCAGGCTCAAAAAATCATCATCGCGACCGGATCCTCGGCCTTTATCCCGCCCATCGAGGGGCTGGATAAGGTTCCCTATCTGACCAGCACGGAGGCCTTGAATCTCAAGGAGCTTCCCGGCTCCATGATGGTGCTGGGGGCCAACGCCGTGGGCCTGGAGCTGGCCCAAATGTTTTCCCGCTTCGGGGTCAAGACGGCCATCCACGAGATCATGGGCCGCGTGGCTCCTCTGGAGGAGCCCGAGATATCGGACGCCTTGGGGAAATACATTAAGGAAGACGGCATCGAGGTCTGCACTTGCTCGAAAGTTGTCAAAGCCCGCAAGGAAGGGACGCAAATCGTCATCAGCTCCGAAATGCCCGGCGGGAAAATCAGGGAATTTATGGCCGAGGCGCTTTTGGTGGCCACGGGCAGGCGTCCCAACACGCGGAATATGGGGCTTGAAGGCCTCGGCGTGGCCATGGACGCCCGCGGCTACATCAAGACCGACGAGATGATGAAAACATCGGTTGCCGGCGTTTTCGCGGCGGGAGACTGCGTTGGGCCTTACCAGTTCGTCTATACGGCCGCTTATCAGGGAGCGGTCGCGGCCCAGAACGCCCTGGAAGACTGTTGCGAGCGTAAAATCAATTACGAACAGGTCCCCTACGCCATTTTCACCGATCCGGAAGTCGCTTCCGTGGGATTGAAGGAAGAGCAGGCCAGGAAGCGCGGCCTCGCTGTTCGGACCAGCATTCTGGATTTCCACTGGGTTCCCCGGGCCGAGGCGATGCTGAACGAGCGGGGCCTCATCAAGATCGTGGCCGAGGAAAAAAGCCTCAAGCTCCTGGGCGTGCACATCGTGGCGCCCCAGGCCGGAGAGCTTATTCACGAGGCCGCCATGGCCTTGAAATTCGGCGCGACCGCGGCGGATCTAATCGACGCGCTCCATGTCTATCCGACGCTCTCCGAGGCCTTGAAGATTTGCGCGCAGGGATTCTTCAAGGACGCGACCAAGCTCTCCTGCTGCGCGGAATAAAAACGGAAAGGAGGAAAAACGAAGATGAAGACAGTTCGCGTTTATGAAGGCTCGTTGTGGTGCAACGGGTGCCGCCACTGCCCGGTGGTCGACTACGCGCCTGAGGAAGGCCAAGTCGTCATCCATGATCCGGCGAAGCCCAAGAATGGCAAGATGATGATGAGCGTCGAGGAGTACAACGCCCTCATCGCGCACGCCAAGCCGATCGCATAATCGGACTGGAACGGGCCGGTCGAGAGGCCGGCCTGTTCCAAAGCTTAGGGCAGTCATTTGTTCCAAGGAGGTCGACATGGGATTTATGGGCTGGGCGGCGTTCCTATGCTTGGCGATGTTGTTGAGCGGCTGTTGCTGTTGAAGGACAGGAGCGCAAGATGAGGCAAGGGGACTTGTGGACCATCATCGCCGCCATCGCGGCCGTTTCCTTGTGCTGTCTTGGGCATCTATTCATGCGGCGTTAAGGAATGCATGACCGGCACCGCCGCGGACGCAAACCAAATAATCTTAAAAGCGCATCGGAAGATGACGCCACTGTAACATTCCCGGCTTTGGCGCGACTTAATAATGGAAGGATCGCATGAGAACGCTGGTAAAACCTAAAGTCCGCAGAAAGATCGCGCTTGACGGGGAGCAGGACGGGCCGGCGCAGGCGGCCACGGCCTCGGCGGCGACATTGTTGGATTATCCCCAGGAAGGAGAAATCATCACGTCTTCCTGCTACACGTTCCGCATCGCCCCGCGCGTAGCGGCTCTAGGCGTGGATATTTCCATCGACCAGGGGCCGTGGATGCCCTGCCGGGAATCGGTCGGCTACTGGTGGTATGATTGGTCGGGCTATGCGGCGGGCCGGCACCAAGCATCGGTCAGGACGCGGACTGCGGACGGGCGGCTTGTTCCAAGCGATATCCGCCAATTTGAAACGCGCTCTGAACCCACGGCTTGATTTTAGGAACGAATAAATGAAACAGGGGGCAACATCATGACTCAAGCTGCGCTGCAGGACAATCCGGAAGCCGTTCTGGACGGCATCAAAAAGAAGCTCGGCTTCGTGCCCAACATCTATAAGGAAATGATCAAGTCCCCGGCCGCGTTCGAAGTCTATGTCGGGGGAACGCAGGCCCTGGAGCGGCGAGGGATTTTGAAACCCGTTGAGCGGCAGGCCGCCATGCTGGCCGTTTCGGCCTCGAACAAGTGCGATTACTGCGCGAGCGCGCACAGCCTGCTCGCCAAGGCCTCGGGCATGGCCGAAGAAGACACCGCAGCCGTAAGATCCGGCGGCGAACCGCGCGACGCAAGGCTCGGGGCCCTGGTCCGCGCCGTCCGGCTGATTCTGGACAAGCGGGGATTCCTGGATGAGGAGAACCTGCGGCGTCTTGAAAAGGATGGAATCGCTCGGCCGCAGCTCTACGAGCTTATCGCGATTGTCGGCCTTAAGACGATCTCCAACTACCTCAACCATATCAATCATACGGAGATCGATCCGCAGTTCAAGGGTTAGGGCTCCATCGGGGGCGCGGCGGACGAAGCTCTTGGGGAATTGAACGCCCGTTGATTTGTAACATTTGCGGCACTAGCCGGACTAATTATTATCGGCTGGGACCGAACCCAGACCGAATCGGAAACAAACAGGAGAGATGAATGAGCAAGACGATGAACAAAGCCCTCTTGGGGGCGGCTATGGCCGGAATCATGGGGGCGGCTATGATGGCGGCTCCCGCTTCGGCTAAACAAAGAAAAGCGGCGAAGAACGTCAAGTGCTACGGCGTGAACAAATGCGCCGGGCACGGCAGCTGCGGCGGCAAGGGTCACCAGTGCGCGGGCAAGAATTCCTGCAAGGGCCAAGGCTGGCTCCCCATGCCCAAGAAATCCTGCGAGAACATCGAGGGCGGTTCATTGACGCCTGTCAAACCGGCGACCCAGCCGATGAACAGCAAGGGTGGCCAGTAAGGCTTAAGCAAATAGGAACGAATCGTGTGGCGGCCTGGAAAACCTCCCATCATCAGCCGGACGGCTTAGTCGTCCGCGGCGTCGGCATCGGCCTACGTTCCGTCCATTACGATCACATCCTCTCCCGCCGTCCCGCGGTCCCTTGGTTCGAGGCTATTTCCGAGAACTATATGGGACTGCGGGACGGCCAAGGGGGAAGGCCCTTGGAAATTTTGCGGCTTGTCCGAGAGCGTTATCCCGTGGCCCTTCACGGAGTTTCCATGAATATCGGCTCCGCAGACCCCCTGGACCGGGATTATTTGAAAAAACTCAAGCGCCTGGCCGACCTCGTCAAACCCGCGCACATCTCGGATCATCTATGCTGGACGGGGACGCGAGGGCGCAATCTGCACGATCTCCTGCCTCTGCCTTATACGCGGGAAGCCTTGAATCTCATCGTGCCCCGGGTTCGGGAAATCCAGGAGACGCTGGGCAGGCGCTTTCTTCTGGAAAACGTTTCCAGTTACGCCGCGTACCGGCATTCCGAGATGCCGGAATGGGAGTTCTTGGCCGAAATCGCGGAGCGCTCGGGCTGCGGCATTCTCTTGGACGTCAACAACGTCCACGTCAGCGCGACGAACCACGGATACGACCCACTCGAATACATCGATGGCGTTCCGTCCGGGCTGGTAGTGCAGATGCACCTGGCCGGCTATTCCGAGTCCGGCGCTCTCCTCATCGACACGCACGATCACCCGGTGTCCGATCCGGTCTGGGACTTGTACGCCCGAGCCCTGCGCCGTTTTGGGGACGTTCCCACGCTCATCGAATGGGACGATCGGATTCCCTCTTTTCGCGTCCTTGAGGAACAGGCCGCGCGCGCCGAAAAAATCCGCCGGGGGGTGTCGCGTGAGCGCCTTGCGCCCGCCCTGTCTTCCTGAACTGCAAAGCTGGCTCCAGGACGTCCTGAGCGATCCGGACGGGGTGGACGCGGCCGCAGCCCGCGGCGCGGCGAACGCCCAAGTCCTGTCGTGGATTCTAGACGGAGCCGGCGCGGACGTGCGAACCCGGCTTTCGGTCTATTCCGACGCCTACTTCCTGCGCCTGCTCGATTCTCTCGGCCACGATTTTCCGGCGCTCAAACGAGCCTTGGGCGGCGACGGCTTCCGAGGCTTGATCGCGGACTATCTCAAGACAAACCCCTCCACGTTTAAGAGCGTTTCCATGGTCGGCGGGAGTCTTTTCACTTTCATTCGATGGCATCCCTTAAGCCGAAAATTCGGGTTCCTGCCGGATTTGGCGCGTTTGGAATGGGCCGTGCTCACTTGTCTCCATCGGGATCGCCCTGAGACGGCCGATCTTTTCCGATCCGGGGCGCTGTCGGAAGCGGATCTGCCGTCCGCCCAATTATCGCTGGGCCCGGCGGCACGGCTTTTGGAAACGGACTGGGCCGTGGACCGGCTCTGGCGCCGCGCGGAGCTTCCCTCGGGCCGCGGCCCGAGGCGTTTGCGAAAAAAAGAGCCTCGCAAGCTGCTGATATTTCGGGATGAGTTATGGGTCCGCGTGGAATCCTTAGATCCGGCGCAATGGTCGGCTCTAAAGAAGATTGAGCGGGGGGCTGCGCTCGAATCGGTCTGCCGGCATTGGGAAAATTCCTCCGGCTTTCGGGTCGCTCCCGCGGCCGCGCGAAAATGGTTTAAGAATTGGATTCAATCCGGAATCATCGCCATCAGGAGGCCCTCATGAACGAAACCATCCGTGTTTTGCCGGATGACGAGCATAACCGCGCCTTGGCGTCAAACGCTCATCCGCAGGGTTGGATCAATCCCAATCCTGCCGCGAAATACCATTTGGTCGTTGTCGGCGGAGGCACGGCCGGCCTGGTCACGGCGGCGGGCGCCGCCGGCCTGGGCGCCAAGGTCGCGTTGGTGGAGAAGCACCTCCTGGGCGGGGACTGTTTGAACGTCGGCTGCGTGCCGTCGAAGGCTCTCATCCGAGCGTCCCGGGCCGCAGCGGATGTCCGGGGCGCGGCTGAGTTTGGAATTTCGGTCCCGCTGGGCTGGACGGCGGATTTTCCCGGGATCATGGAGCGGCTGCGCCGTTTGCGCGCGCAGTTAAGTTCAAACGATTCGGCCAAGCGCTTTAAGGACTTGGGCGTGGACATTTTCCTGGGCGAAGGCCGGTTCGTGGGCCCGTCATCCCTGGAAGTCGCGGGCTCACGGCTCAATTTCTCCAAGGCCGTCATCGCCACGGGCGCGCGCGCGGCCAGGCTGCCCATCCCAGGACTATGGGAATCGGGCGCCCTGACCAACGAAACCGTCTTCTCGCTGACCGAACTGCCCAAGCGCCTCGTCGTCATCGGCGCGGGGCCCATCGGCTGCGAACTCTCGCAGGCTTTCGCCCGCTTCGGCGCCCGCGTCTCCATTCTGGAAGTCTCGAGCCAAATTCTCGGGCGCGAGGACGAGGACGCGGCCCGCATCGTGCAAGCCGCGCTCAAGAAAGACGGGGTTGAAATCATGACGTCCTGCAAAATCTCCGGCGTGGAGGCGCGAGGCGGGGAGAAAATCGTGCGGTTAGAAAGCGAAGGTAGAAACATGGAACTGACCGCGGACGCGATTCTGGTCGGCGTGGGCCGCGCTCCCAACGTCGAAGGCCTGGAATTGGAGGCGGCGGGCGTGGAATACGACAAGCGGACGGGCGTCAAGGTGGACGACCGACTGCGCACGGCGAACTCCCGCATCTTCGCTGCGGGGGACGTTTGCTCGCCTTACAAATTCACCCATGCGGCCGACGCCATGGCGCGGGTCGCGATTCAGAACGCATTGTTCGCGGGCAGGAAAAAGGCGAGTTCGCTCGTCATCCCCTGGTGCACCTACACAGATCCGGAAGTCGCCCACGTCGGACTTTACGAAAAGGAGGCGCACGCTCTCGGCATCAAGACGAATACCTTCATACAAGCCCTTAAGGATGTAGACCGAGCCGTTCTGGACGGGCAAGGAGAAGGCTTTGTTAAAATCCATCTTCGGACCGGCACCGATGAAATCCTTGGCGCGACCATCGTGGCCGCCCATGCCGGCGAGATGATTGGAGAACTAGCCCTGGCCATGACCGCTAAAATCGGGCTCAAAACAATAGGGGCGACTATCCATCCATATCCCACTCAAGCCGAGGCCGTTAAGAAAACGGCGGACGCCTACAACCGAAGCCGCTTGACGCCTGCGGCCAAGCGACTCTTGGCGTTTTGGCTGGGGCGGCCGTAGGCGCGCAATATGCCAAATCCCGTCACCCGCCTTTTCTGGAAGGCCGCCATTCGTCTGCGCTGGCTTCTGCCCTCGAAGAAAGCCTCCGGAGTCGAGATAGGACGGCGTATTCCGGATTTTGCTTTATCCAATGCGGAAGGACGCAGCTTCAGACTCTCTTCAGTTTTCCCTGATAAGGCCGCGGTGCTGTGGCTGACCAATCTCTGCTCAAGCTGCCAGGAGCGCATTCCGCTTCTAGAGCGGGTCTATTCGGAGAAACGCAAAAACTTGGAGATATTCGCCATTTCGACGCTAGGGGACGATCGGCGGACGCCCGAAATAATCGCAGCGGAGCATCACCCGAGCTTCCCGCTGCTTTTGGACCCCAAAGACTGGGTGAAGAATACATTGGGATTGGAGCACCCATCAGGAGCCTGCCCTATGTATAACCTCCTAATGCTGGATCGCTCCGGACGCGTTCGCTTGCGCCACCACCTTTCGGCCATCCCGGACGAGCGGTTTTTGAAAGAGTTGGATTCCCTACTGGAGGCCGCATGACAGGTCCTGATTTAAGCGCCTCCATGGAGAAATACCGTAAGCACGCCCCAGGTTATGATGATAGCGCCCGTCGAACCGAAGGCTTGCGCCGCAGGACCATCCAAGCCCTTGATCTACGTGGGGGAGAAACAGTCGTTGATGTCGGATGCGGAACGGGCCTGAGCTTCGCTGGCCTGCAGAACCGCATCGGGCCTAAAGGAACTCTCATCGGCATCGAGCCCTGCGCAGAGATGATAGCCCGGGCACGCGAACGGGTGGAGACATACGGATGGAAGAACGTGGTTCTGCTCGAGTCTTCGGCCGAGCGGGCGGTCTGGGACGCTCCGGCTGACGCCTATCTCTTTAATTTTGCCCATGACGTCTTGCGCTCTCATATCTCGCTCAAAAATCTCTTTAAGCATGCCGTCATCGATGCCCGCGTCGTGGCTTCTGGAATGAAGCTCATGCCGTGGTACCTGGCGCCGGTAAACCCCATCGTAAGGCGCAAAGCTCGACCTTATCTGACCACGTTCGACGGTTTTTCTCGGCCCTGGACGGTTCTGGAAAACTATGCCCTAAACTTGAACGTGCGGATATACGTCTTCGGGTTGTTTTATCTGGCACATGGCACTTTGTCATTAGGAAGTGGATGATGAAAAAGCGGATTTTGCTTCTGGCCCCCAGCGCATGGGACTTGGCGGGAATCAATAAACCCGAATTCCAGGCAAAATACGAATTCATCCAAGTTCCGATGGCGTTCTATCAAACCCATCCACTTCTAATCGGGATCCGGTTCGACATCCTGCGTTTCATCGCCAGAGCCGTACGCCTAGGCCGCAAACTGAATGTCGATGGAATAGTCGGCACGCACGATTATCCGGCATCCTTAGCCGCAGCGGCCGTGGCCGCAGAGTTGGGGCTTCCGGGGCCAGCCGTGAACAAAGCCCTGCTTTGCCAGCACAAATATCTTTGTCGTCTCAAGCAACGAGACATAATCCCCGAAGCCACTCCTGCCTTCAGTCTGATTGATCCCTTCGACTTTACGCAGCGCCTGCCGCTCAAATTTCCTATCTTCGTCAAACCGGTCAAAGCAACCCTGTCCATGTTCGCCGGAGAAGCCGGCAATGAACGCGAACTCGCGGACCTCCTGAAACTTTCTCAACTGGAGCGGCTCGGAGGACTTATTGCTCTTCGGCCGTTTAACCGCATGCTCACGGCTTACACTGATTTTAAAACGCACGCGAATTATTTTATCGCAGAGGAAGTCCTGCGTGGCGCCCAAGTCACCGTCGAAGGCTTCGCGTACCGCGGCCGCCCGGAAATCATGGGCATCGTCGATTCGATTATGTATCCGGGCACGCGCAGCTTTGAGCGTTTTGAATATCCGTCCCGCTTGCCGCCCCAGGTTCAGGAGCGTATGGGAAACTTGGCTCTTCGCTTCATATCCTCCATCGGATTCAATGACGGGTGCTTCAATGTGGAAATGATTTACGACGCCCAGGAAAACTCCATCCACATCATCGAGGTCAACCCACGGCTATGTTCGCAATTCAGCGATCTTTACGAAAAGGTCAACGGCACGAGCGGCTATGCCGTGCAGTTGGCCATTGCCGCGGGCGAACGGCCGTCGTTTTCCAGAAGGGCCGGGAAATACCGTGCGGCGGCGAGCTTCGTCTTGAGAACATTCGAGGACAAGAAGGTCCTGCGCCTGCCGGCTCAGCCGGCAATAACCGCCATCACGGAAAGGTTCCCGGGCACGCTGGTTATGCCGCTTTGCCGCAAGAACGCGTGGCTTTCCTCAGAACCTCAGGACCGGGAAAGTTTTCGCTACGCCGCCATTAATATGGGCGCAGGCGGCTTTGACGAGCTACACGCTTCTTTCCACGCCGCGCACGCGGCCCTGCCCTTTGAATTCACCGGCAGGACCTTCAGGACGGATTACCGTTTGTCCGAGAGCCTGACGTAATCGAATTCCGCCGATAAACGCCTCTGGCGATATAGCTGGCGCCCAACCAAATCTGGCGCACGTTCAAGTCCGGGATATAATCGGACTGCAGGAGGCTCCAAGGGCGATTGAGGCTTTCAGTCGTCGTCATATAGTTTCTGTTGACGACGCGGACGTAAATATTAAGGGGAGAAAGCCACCAGGGGAAAAGCTTGGTTCCTGCCAAAGCGACGCGAGCAGAATTCTTGGCCGAGGCAAAAATATTGGACAACGCCTTGGGAGAGCGCAGTACGTCCTGGGTATAGTGGAACAACGCCGCGTCCCAGGAAGGGATGACTGCGGATTCCATCGAGGATTCAATAAGGGTGACGTTTTTCCAGCCCGCGCTTTCGACACGTTTTCGGGCCAGCGACAGCATATCAGGACTCAATTCCACGCCGACAATGCTCCCCCGAGACCCAATCTTTTCTTCCAAGAGGGAAAAACACGCGCCCGTGCCGCAGGCGACATCAAGAACTGTATCGCCAGGACGCAAATCCAGGGCAGCGACCGCCCTCTCGCGGACCGAAGCCGCACGACGAGTGGCGCGATCGTAGTTCGAAGCCAATTCGTGGTAACGAGCGACAGCAAGAGAAGGATCAGGCATCTTCGTCATTCTTAATGATTCTACCATTCGCCCTAAGTACCGCCATAATTTGGGGGATGCTGGGTGCTCCACCAAATCTGCAGGCTGTCGCGCCACGCACAGTTGCCGCTCCCGTGTTTATTTCTCGACCGTTTATCAAAATGGTAGGAGATGGGAAGCCGCGCCACGCACGAGGAGTTTTTTTCGATTGCACATCGATTTCCTTCCAGATTGGCGCGAGGCCCGCATGCGATAAGGCCATTCTCAGATTTTTGCGAGCCTGCTCCACGTTTGGGCAGCCTTCAAAATAAAGAAGATAAATCTTCATCTTCATCTCGAACCTTCATCTAATAAGTGCAATTTTGAGGTCATTTGTTACAAGCCATCTCCAATTGTCTTCTAATTTAATCAATTTACATCTAGCCAAGTTACATTCGCTCTGAAGATCCAAAAAATTGTATTTTATGCTTAAGTTATAATTACTTTTCGCCTCCGTAGCTCAACGGGAAAGAACGCCTGTAACTGCTACGCGGTCGAGGAAAAAGAAGAGAAAATAGTCGTTTTTCTGCCGTTGCCGCTGTAATCCCGCCCCAGAGT
>JAGWJU010000048.1 GCA_028865585.1 Elusimicrobiota bacterium
CGAAAGGCCTGCCCCAGGGACTCCATCTCGCGCGCTGCGTCCTCCGGCGTCGTGGGGGCGACGATCTGCTTGATGACGGGAAGCGCCGCCTGGGCCGGAACCTCTTCGGACGCAACGACCGCCGCGGCGCGCGCGGGCTTGTGCTTGGACTTGAGCCTCTCTTTGAACTTCTTCAACTGGACGTCCACCTTGTCCGCGGCCAAGTCCACCGCGGAATAGAGATCCGCCGCCATGGCCTGGGCGCGAATGGTCTGCCCCGGCGCGTGCAAGACGATTTCCGCCTGATGAAAGCGCTTCTGCACTGAAAGAAAAACCTGCGCGTTGATGATGTGATCGAAATACCGCTGGGCGCGGCCGACCTTTTCCTCAACGTAGGCCCGGATCGCGGGCGTCAATTTAATCTGCTTGGCGTTTAGGTGTATGTCCATACTCGAATGATCCGTATAAATTGAAGCACTTTGCCCGCCGCCTGTCAATTTCGCGCGCGCCGCGTCTCGTTGACTTTCCCGACCCAAAAAGATATCATGTTTTCGTCGCCGTCGCGTAAAATTAGCGGCGGGAGCGGGTTTTTGCGAAAAATTAAAAAGTATATATTTATAAATAATAATTTTATTCTCCGCCCTCTATACACATCTGTGGACAAGCTGTGAATATCCAGGATCCAAAAAGCGCCTGGGCCGGCGCCGTGGCGCAAATCCGCGCCGAAATCGGGGAGGATCAAGCGGATCTGTGGTTTAAGCCCGTCGAGCCCCTGGACTTGCGCGACTGCGTGCTCCGCCTGAAAGTGCCCAACAAATTTTTCTCGAACTGGATCCGCCAGAACTACCAGAAGCGCCTCGTCGAGATCCTCGCGGCCCAGGGCTGCGGAGACGTGGGTCTCGAGTACGAGATTTCCCGCAACCTCGACGAAGTCGCTCCGCCAGCCGACCCCATTCCCGCGCCGCGCCCGCAAACGGATTTTTCGTCGAGCGAGTTCAACCCGCGCTATACCTTTTCCAACTTCGTGGTCGGGGACTCCAACCGCTTCGCGCACGCTACCGCCGAGGCCGTGGCCAAGAGCCCCGGCTCGCAGTTCAACCCCTACTTCATTTACGGCGGGGTCGGCCTGGGAAAGACTCACCTTTTAAACGCCATCGGCAACGCCGTGCGCGGCAACAATGCCCGCGCGCGGGTTCTCTATATCAGTTCCGAGCAGTTCGTCAACGAGTATATCGATTCCATCCGCCATGGCAACCCCGACGGCTTCCGGTCTAAGTTTCGCAATCTCGACTGCCTGCTCATCGACGACATCCAGTTCCTCATCTCCAAAGAGAAAAGCGAGGAGGAGTTCTTGCACACCTTCAACTCTCTCTTCAACGCCCGCAAGCAGGTCGTCATCTCCTCCGATCGTTCGCCGAAAGAGATGACGCAGACCGAGCAGCGGCTTATTTCCCGGTTTGAATGGGGCGTCGTTGCGGACATCAAGCCGCCGGATTTGGAGACCCGCATCGCGATTTTGCGCAAAAAGGCGGAAATGGAGGGCTTCTTTGTTCCCGAGGACGTCATCATTTTCGTCGCCGGCTCGGTCAAGACCAACATCCGCACGCTTGAGGGCTGCCTCATCCGCTTGAAGGCTTTTTCCCTCCTGACCCGCGCGCCGCTCTCGGTCGACTCGGCTAAGGACATTTTAAAAGACTCCCTCGGACAGGAGGAGGCCTCTCCCGTGCGGGTGGAAACGATTTTGCGCGTCGTGGCCTACAAATATTCCCTGGACATCAAGGACATCAAGGGACACCAGCGCTCGGCCTCAGTGGCCCTGCCTCGGCAGCTGGCGATGTATCTGGCCTGTGTCATGACGGATTTGTCCCTTAAGGAAATAGGACGGGCGTTCGGGGGCAAGGATCACGCGACCGTCATTCACGCCCGGGAGAAAATCAAGAAGCAGCTGGCCGAAGATCCGTTTTTTTTGGAGATGGCCAATAAGCTTAAGTCCGATATTTTGGCTGTGGAAAACCATTGAATTTCAAGGCGCTCTCTGTTGGGCGGCCGGCGCGGCGCCGATTCGTTGATATGATGTGGAAGGATTTGAAGGGAAAAAGCGGGTCTCTATCTGCTTTTTTCGAGTTATTCACTAATGGGGACCTTTGAATAAGAGGGATGAATGAAAATACACTGTACTAAAGAAGAGTTGGCGCAAAGCGTGGATACAATCCAGTCCGCGTTGTCCGCCCGGACGACGCTTCCCATCCTCTATAACTTTTTAATGGAAACGGAGCGCTCTAAAATAAAGTTCGTGTCTACCGATTTGGAGATGGGCATTAAACACTATTGCCGGGCCGAGGTCGAGGAAGAGGGGAGCGTGACGATTCCCGCCAAGAAGTTCTCGGACATCCTGCGCAGCCTCCCGGACGGCCAGGATGTGACGCTCGCCGTCCAAGACGGGAGCCGCATTCTCCTTAAATGCGGCCGTTCGCGCTTCAACATCCTCGGCGCGCCCAAGTCCGAGTATCCCCTGCTTCCCGAGTTCAACCAAAAAAACGCTTTCGACGCCCAGGCCTCGGTCCTTAAGGACATGATTCAGAAGACGGTCTTCGCGGCCTCCACGGACGAAACCCGGCACGCCTTAAACGGCGTCTTCTGGCGCGCCAGAAAGGGCCTGTTGGAGATGGTCGCGACCGACGGCCGGAGGCTGGCTTTCGCCTCTAAGCCCGGAATCGTGCCGGCCGAGACGGCGTTCCAGGTCATTGTTCCCGCCAAGGCCTTGAACGAGCTCCAGAAGCTCCTCAACGCCCTGGGAGTGGACGCGGCATCGACCGAGAAGATCCGCGTCGGCGTCACGGAGAACCAAATTTGGTTCCAAATTCAGGAAACGACTATTCTCTCGCGCCTTGTGACGGGAACCTTTCCGCAATACGAGAACGTCATCCCCTCGAAGAAAGATGTCTCCATCTCCATTGGAGCCAAGGATCTGATCGCGGTCACCAAACGGGCGGCTTTGTGCGCGGTCGAGCGCGGCGGCTCGGTCAAATATGCCTTTAAAAAAGGGAGCCTCGAGATTTCCGCGGCGAGCCAGAACTTGGAGTTCTTCGACGAGATGCCCTTGGAGTATGTGGGCGGCGATATCCAGGTAGGTTTTAATTCTTATTTTATTTTGGACGCCTTAAAGCACATCGATACCGATAAGGTCGCCATCGGCATGACCGTCCCGGCCAACCCCGTGCTTCTCGAGCCCGAGGGAGGAAGCGATTACCGCTTCGTGGTCATGCCGATGAGGGCGTAGCCTTGGGACAGAGAGCCGCGTTCCGCGATCCTAAAGCTCCCCGCCGCGCGCCCTGGATGAACGCGGCGGAGCTTGTTCGCATTGTTCATGCCAAGGTCGTTGGGGTTTCCGGCGACAAAATTTCCATTTTAAACGCCGTTTGGGAGAGGGAGCTCGGGCATCTCTCCCGGCATTGGAGCCTGGTTGGACTGCGGGGCGGCGTCCTCTATGTTCGCCCGACGTCCGCGGCGGCGGCGCAGGAGCTGCAGCTGCGCGCGCCCGAGATGGCCAGGCGGCTCAATAAATATTTCAGCAGGCCGTGGATTAAGTCCGTGAGGGCCGCGGCGAAGTGACTTCGGCAAAATCATCGAAAAAAAACAAGCCCACGAAGGCGCCAAGCAAAGGCGCCGCGGGCCAAAGGCGGGAGACCATGTCAGAAACCACGACGCAACCCACGCAGAACTACGACGCTTCTAAAATCCAGGTCCTAGAGGGCTTGGAGGCCGTGCGCAAACGCCCGGCCATGTACATCGGCTCGACCGGGCCCTCGGGGCTCCATCACCTCGTCTACGAGGCGGTGGACAACTCCGTCGACGAAATTTTAGCCGGGCGCTGCACCTCGGTCGAAGTCATCCTGCACCAGGGCAACTCCGTGACGGTTTCGGACGACGGATCGGGAATTCCCGTCGATCCGATGAAGGATCCGAAACTTCCCTCATCCATCCGCGGCAAGTCCGCGCTCGAGGTCGTCATGACCGTGCTCCACGCGGGAGGCAAATTCGACAAAAGCGCCTACAAGGTTTCCGGCGGCCTCCACGGTGTGGGCATTTCCTGCGTCAACGCGCTCTCGGAGACCCTGAAGGTCGAAGTCCACCGCGAGGGCAAGATTTGGACCCAGTCCTACAAGCGCGGCAAGCCCGAGCACGAGGTGAAAGCCGCGGGCAAAACCGACGAGCACGGCACGAGGGTCACCTTTAAGCCCGATCCGGACATCTTCAACGGCCACCAGTTCTCCTACGACACTCTCTCCAACCGCCTGCGCGAGCTTGCCTTCTTGAACGCCGGCGCCAAGATCACCATCATAGACGAGCGCGAGGACAAGAAGCACACCTTCCACTACGACGGCGGCATCAAGCAGTTCGTGCAGTACTTGAACGCCAACAAGAAGACCGTCCACGCGGAGCCCATCACCTTCTCCAAGACCAAGGACGACGTGGCCGTGGACTTCGCCATCCAGTACAACGACGACTACTCCGAGAACGTCTTCAGCTTCGTCAACAACATCAAGACCCCGGAGGGCGGCACGCACTTGGCGGGCTTCCGCTCGGCCCTGACCCGAGTCATCAACGACTACATCAAGAAATACGACATGCTGAAGGGCAAGAACTATTCGGTCACGGGCGACGACTGCCGCGAGGGCCTTTGTTCCATTCTCTCCACAAAGATACCCAACCCGCAATTCGAGGGCCAGACCAAAGCCAAGTTGGGCAACGCCGAGGTCGAGGGCATCGTCAAATCCATCGTGGGCGACGTCCTGGTCACCTTCTTTGAAGAGAACCCGGCCACGGCCAAGGCTATTTGCCAAAAAGCCATGCAGGCCGGAGAAGCGCGAGAGGCTGCCAGAAAGGCCCGGGACCTCACGCGGCGCAAGGGCGTCTTGGACGGCTCGTCTTTGCCCGGAAAGCTCGCCGACTGCCAGGAACGCGATCCCGAGCACGCCGAGCTTTTCGTGGTCGAAGGAGACTCGGCCGGCGGCAGCGCCAAGCAGGGGCGGGACCGCGCGTTTCAGGCCATTTTGCCCATCAAGGGAAAAATCTTGAACGTCGAGAAGGCGCGCTTGGTCAAGGTGCTTTCCAACGAGGAGGTGCGCACCCTCATCTCCGCCATCGGCACGGGCATCGGAGCCGAGGGCGACGAAGGCTTCAATCTCGACAAACTGCGCTACCACAAGCTCATCATTATGGCCGACGCCGACGTCGACGGCCAACATATCCGCACGCTTCTTCTGACCTTTTTCTACCGCCAGATGAAGGCGCTCATCGAGCGCGGCCACGTCTATATCGCCCAGCCGCCGCTCTATAAGGTCAAGAAAGGAAAAAACGAGATGTACGTCGAGACCGACGAAAAGATGGAACAGTGGCTCTTGAACGAGGGCCGCGCCGCGGTCGAGGTCACCGCGATGAATCCGGCCAACGGAAAATCAAAGAAGCTCGCCCCCGAGGATCTGCGCGATCTTTTGAAGCTTCTGGCCGAAACGGAGAGCCTGCTGCGGCACATGGAGAGAAAGAGCCTGCACCTGGAGGACTTTTTGTCCTTCTATGACGGGAAAAAGCTCCCGCTCTACCGCGTCGAGGAGACCGCCGGCAACCACGTTTTCTTCTACAGCGACAAGGAATGGAAGGAATACCGGGACAAGCACGTGGCCGAGCAGAAGGCCAAGCTGGCCGAAGAGAACAAGAAGGGCAAGGGCGCCGAAGACGACGGCGCGGCCTCGGAAGTGGACGAGGAGTCCCTGGAACCCGACATGCAGGAGCTCTGGGAAATCGCGAGGCTGACCAAGGTTTCTGACGACTTGAAAGCTCTTGGTCTGGACGTGCGCTGGTACGAAGTTCTGCGCGACGAAAAGACCAAGCCGCTGTTCCTCGCCAAGACCGAACGCACGGAAACCGAGGGCTACAGCTTGAAGGATCTCCTAGACGTCGTCAAGGACGCGGCCCGGCAGGGCGCCTCCATCCAGCGCTACAAAGGTTTGGGCGAAATGAACCCCGAGCAGCTTTGGGAGACGACCATGGACCCCAAGCGCCGCAAGCTTTTGAAGGTGACCCTCGAGGATGAACCGGATGCGGAATCAGCTTTCACCACGCTCATGGGCGACAAGGTCGGCCCCCGCCGCGCCTTCATCGAGCGCCACGCCAAAGAAGTCAAGAACCTGGATATTTAAAGACTAAGATGTGGAGAAATACGACCAAGCAGAATTAATAAATTGATGGAAAAGATAATTCTTTTTCCTTTGCATTATTCCTGTCTTTATTTTTTATTGGCTTTTATTGTAAGTGTTTACTACGGTTTTAGAAGCTGGTGTATTCAAAAAAACGCTTTACATAATAGTCGCATTCAAAATAAAAACTGTTGGCTAAAGCAACGCGCAGAATACAAAGATCAAGATAAAGCAAGTGAAATTAAAGAAAAAAAAGAGTTTGAAGAAGGTTGCGAAGAATTTTTTGTATGGATAATTATTGATTTTATATTTAATGCTGTGGGAGGTATGACTGGTTTTATTGCAGGGTATTTGTTGGCCCGTATTTATCGTGGACTTAGTACCATACCAAAGGAAAGTATTCTACAAATGCAATGGGGATTTGCCGTTCTTATTATATTTTTGGTTATTACTTTCGTTTCAGGAGTTTCTGGATTTATTCCGCAGAATATTGTTAGCGGAAAATTTTTCAAGAGCTAATTAAAGTAGAGAGAAATTAACATGACCGCGAAACAGCCTGAACTCACGCCCGAGCCTCTCGGCAACACCATCCCCCGCGACATCGGCGCGGAAATGAGAGCTTCCTACATCGACTACTCCATGTCCGTCATCGTCGGACGCGCGCTCCCCGACATCCGCGACGGCCTAAAGCCCGTGCACCGGCGCATTCTTTACGCCATGCACGACGAGGGCTTGGCCTCCAATAAAAAGTACTCCAAGTGCGCCGGCGTCGTCGGCGAGGTCTTGAAGAAGTACCACCCGCACGGCGACTCGGCGGTCTACGACGCCATGGTGCGCATGGTCCAGGATTTTTCGCTCCTGCATCCTCTCATCGACGGGCAGGGAAACTTCGGCTCCGTGGACGGCGACCCGGCCGCGGCGTACCGCTACACCGAGTGCCGACTTTCAAAAATAGCCGAGGAAGTCCTGGCCGACATCGACCAGGAGACCGTGGATTTCTCCGCCAATTTCGACGGCACCACGACCGAGCCGGTGGTCCTGCCGGCGAAGATTCCTAATCTGCTCGTCAACGGCTCCTCCGGCATCGCGGTCGGCATGGCGACCAACATCCCCCCCCACAACCTCGCCGAAATCTGCGAAGCGGCCGTGGCCCTCATTAAAGACCCTAAGCTGGAGGCCAAGGAATTCTTCAAAATCGTCAAAGGACCGGATTTTCCAACGGGCGGCATCGTGCGCGGCAAGGCCGGCATCCGCGATTACTTTGAAACCGGGCGCGGCAGCGTGCGCGTTCAGGCCAAGACCGACATCGAAGACATCAAGGGCAACCGCCAGGCCATCATCGTGACGGAACTCCCCTATCAAGTCAACAAGGCCGCGCTCCTGGAGACCATCGCTGGCCTGGTGCGCGACAAGAAGATCCCCGATATTTCCGACATCCGCGACGAGTCCGACCGCAAGGGCATGCGCGTGGTCATCGAGGTCAAGCGCGACGGCAACGCCAACGTGGTCTTGAACCAGCTCTTTAAGCATACGCCCATGGAGAGCTCCTTCGGCGTCATCCTGCTTTCCCTGGTCGACGGCCGCCCGCGCGTTCTGCCCCTGCGCGAGATGATCGGCCATTTCATCCAGCATCGCAAAACCGTGGTCGTGCGACGCACCAAGTACCAACTCAAGAAGGCTCTTGATCGCGCGCACATCTTGGAGGGCTTCCTCATTGCGCTCAAGAACCTGGACCGCGTCATCAAGATTA
>JAGWJU010000411.1 GCA_028865585.1 Elusimicrobiota bacterium
CGGCGACGCGGCCAATCTCTGGCGCGGCGTCTTGTCCCGGGATCCGGGGAATCAAGCCGCGCGGCGGGGGCTTGAGTCCATCCAGGGCGCATTTAAATAAGCCCGCATTGTAATAATTCAGCAATCCATAATCCCTATATAATCTATACCTTTCGCGCCGCGTAAACGGCGCGGGGCCGCGCTCATGCATAGAACATGGCTTGTCGCATTATTTACGGTCTTGGCGGCCGCCCTTGTTTTCGTTCCGGTCCAGGCGCAAATGGGATCCTTCGCCGGAGCCCAGGCGCCGACGTCCGCGACGGCGGGCATGAGCCAGGAAATGAAGCAGGCCATCAGGGCCTATAAAAAGGGGGATGATTTGACGGCGATGGACGGGTTCATGGATATTCTGACCAACGGCGTGCCGTCGGAGCGGACGATGGCCAACGAATATCTTAATCTCCTGACCCGGCGCATGGATTTAAAGGCCAGGCAAGGCGCCGTGGGCGAGCCGCAGAACGCCGTTATTCCGGAAGGGAGCGGCGAGCCGGCCTCTTCATCGTCCGAAGGTTCCGCTCCGGCGCCGTCCGCGGCTGCTTCTGAGGCGGCCAACAACGGCGGAGGGATGAGCAAGGCGCTGATGGAGCGGGAAATCAAGGTCAAAATCGGGAGCATGGCGCAAAAGAGCCTGGACAAGCTGCGCGCCGTCAAGGGCGTGAAGATCGTCGTCGGGCCCGACGGCAGCCCGCAGGCGGTGGGGCTGCCGTCGGCGGCTCTTTTCGGCGATGGAATCGATTTTAAGAAGGGCGCCGACGCCGTCATCGGGCCGCTGACCGACCTTATTTTCGCCTTGGGAAACGCCCAAGTCCAGATCCTTCCTCAAGGGGCGCCTTTGGGCGAGGCCAAGATCATCGACATGCGCCGCGCCATGGGGGTTTCCTCGGCGCTGTATTCCGCGGGCATAGCGCCGGATCGGGTCAACGTCAATCTTCTGAACTCACAGGTGAGCGTGCCCGACGCCATCCAGAGCTTCGACGGCGTCATCCTGGTTTTCGTTTATGACCAGTCCTTGCAGCTCAACAGCGGCGCGGTGGGCGCCGAGGACGGCCCCCCGTTGTCCCTGGGCGCGGATCCGGCGAGTTTTCGAGCGGATCAAGGCGGAGGCAGCATCATCGAATTCTCGGTCGAAGAGCCTCCGTCCGGCATCGCCTCGTGGGAGTTCCAGCTGCTGAAGGTGGACGAAAACGGAACGGGCGGCCTTGCGCCCATTGAGCGCGTCATGGGAGACAGCCCGGTTTTCCACCAGATTTACTGGAACGGCCACAAGCATTATTTCGGAGCGGCCGACCCTCCCGGGCGCTACGAGTGCGTGCTGATCGCGACGGACGGCAAGAACAGGCGCAGGGTCCTGCACCGGTGGATCACCCTTCTGCCTCCGCCGGTCTCGGCGCCGCCGGCGCCTGCGCCCGCCGCACGGGCCGGCGCCGCGGCGGGCGCTCCGTCGCCCGATTGGCCCGGCCGCGCGCCTAAGGCCGCCTCCTTGATTGTCGACAGGCCGAGGCTCCACTGGATCCAGATTGTCAAACGCAAAAAGTCCGGGCGAAAGAGGGCGCGCAGGCATATTCGCCGGCCCAA
>JAGWJU010000049.1 GCA_028865585.1 Elusimicrobiota bacterium
CGAGGACGGCCTCGTTTCCCCCCGCGTGAAAGGCGACTGGGTCGACACCGTGCGCCGGCCCTCTTCCACCTACAACAATCTCTGCGCTCTCATGATGCTGCGGCTGGCTCCCGATTTGGGCCTGCGGCCGCGCCACGACGCCGGCAAGACGGAGGCCGCCTTGTTCCAGCGCCGCTGGCGGGACAATTATCTCGTCGACGCGCATCAAAGCGAGGCGGCGAGCGCGGACGGCGCCGTCGCGGCGCTCTATCTGGGCCTTGGACCCGCAAAAATAAGAGAGCGCCTGGCGGACTGGCTCGAGGGCTCGGGACTGCTCGACCCCATTCCCATGCGCTGCGCCGTCGCGCGCGAGGCGGCGCACATTCCGTTTTTGACGCGGCTGACGGGCGGCTACCACTTGAGCCGCTGGCCGCACCTGGGACTCATGGCCTTAAACGGCCTCAAGCGGCAAGGCCGCGAAGTTTCGAGTCGACGCGCCGTCATTGAAAATTTGTTCCGGCGCCTCGGCCACATCGTCGAAGCGGTCGACGACGCGGGCAAACCCTACCGGAGCCTGTTCTTGTCCTGCGAGCGGGGCCTCAGCATGGCCGCGGGACAATACCTCGAACTCGCCGAGATTGATTCACCCGCTTCAAAACTGGCATAGTCAGAACTTCAAAAAATCATTGCCGCACCGCGGAGGAATTCAAGCATGGCATGGAGCGATTGGTCCAAGCGCAGCGCCTATCTGCTGGTCCAGACGGACTGGGGCGCGGGCGAGAAGCTGTGGAAGGAGTCGCAGACGTGGAAGGAAACCATCGGATCGTGGCTGACCACGGGCCCGTGGGACTTGGTCATCTGGCTTGACGCCAAGAGCTGGGAGGACGTCTACGAGAAAGCGTCCTGGATTCGCGGGCAAAAGGGCGTGCGCGCGACGTCATCGCACTTCGTTTATAAAGGAACCAAGAACGGCAAGTGGTGGTGGGAGTGGCCCGTGGGCAACTGGGTCTTCGCCCGCACGCCGCACTTAAACGGCGAGATCAAGGACATGAAGAAGCTTTCCTGGGCGGCTTCGGCCGCGTCCATCCCCGGCGACTGGGACTACATGGTCTGGGTCGGCGGGCAAAAATGGGAGGAAGTCTGGGACCACGTGGGCGAGCTCAACAAGGACGGCTGGCACACGCAGACTTTGATTCCCCTGAAGTCGTGGTGGAACCAGGCCTGGAAGAGCGCCTGGTGGGCCAAGGACACGGAGGGAACCGCGGCCGCCGCTTAACGGCTGGGCCCCTTAGCCCTTAAATCCGTCCCCCAAAGGCCCTTCCCCGTCGGGAAGGGCCTTGTTATTCTATCTCGCATGAGCGCCGCCGCGACTGAATTCGAGTTCAAGAACCGCTTCTGGATCATCGGCGCGCTGTTCTGGCTGGCCTTTTCGCTTTACGCCATCGACCCCGTACCCATGGCCGAAGCCGTGGGGGCCTGGGTCTTGCCGTTGGGCGCGGCGCTGACTTTCGCGGCCGCGGGCCTGCGCACCTGGGCCGCGGCGTACCTCGACTCGGAGGTGGTGCACGACCGGGCCCTGCACTCGGACGCCTTGGTGGCCGACGGACCCTACCGGCACCTGCGCAACCCGCTCTACTTGGGCACCATACTCATCGCCGCAGGGCTCGGGATGGCGGCGTCCCGCTCCGGATTTTGGGTCCTCACGGCCGGCATGATCGTCATCACCGTCCGGCTCATGGGCCGAGAGGAGGCGCACATCGCCGCGGCGCAGGGCGCTGGCTACCGCGAATTCTGCCGCTTGGCGCCGCGCATCGTCCCTTCTCTTCGCCCGAGGGTCCCGGCCGGCGGGCTTAAAGCCCGCTGGGGCCAGGCCTTCGCGGGCGAGATTTTTTCCTGGAGTTTTTTCGTCGGAATGCTTGCGTTCTGCGCGACGGAGCGCCCCAACGACTTGTGGATTCCCATCGCCGCGGGCCTGCTTATCCAGGGCCTATGGGGCCTGGCGAAAAAGAAAACCACATGAAAAGGCCCGCGCCGATTCTTCAGGTTCTGGCCGCCGCCGCGCTGTTCTGGCCGGGGCAGCCCGCGCGCGCCGGCTCGTTCGCGCAAAGCCTCGGCTCCATCCAAGCCGGCGTCCGCGCCCAGGCGTCCAAGCGCCTCGGTTTCGCGGACGTGAAATTGGCGCCCGCCTCCGTGCGCATGCGCGTGGGCGATCCGTGGACGCCCAAAAACCGGATGAAGGAGTACGGCTTCAAAAGCCTGCCGCCTCCGCCCAGCGATCTCTATGACCTGCCCATCCCCCTGGTCCCGCTGATCAACGCCATCCTGGACCCGGTTGATCATGCCTTGACCGGCAAAATCGCGGACGACTGCAAGGCCGAATTTTCCCGGCCCTGGGACCGCATCGCCTGCGTCTCGAACGAAATCAACCTGCACTTTCTGGGCGCGACCTTCACCGGCACCCGCAGCCCCTGCCGCACCATCGCCGAGACATTCGACTCCGCCTTTGACGATCTGAACCTGCCCAACACCTGGGCCATGCACGTCGACGCCAGCGGCAGCGCTCCGGACGAGGGGCACGTGGCCAACGAAATCCTCATCACCGCCAACACCGGGCAGGTGTTCTCCTACGTCATCGACAGCGGCTGGTTCCCGGGGACGGTCTTTCCCCTCAACGACGACGCCCTGCGCTTTCACGACCGCGACGGCGACGGCCGCACGGACTATTTCCGGCTGCCCGCGATTATGCCGTCCCGCGTGCCGACCCGCTACGGGCCGGCCCCGTGAGCAAGCGCAAAAAGCGCGGCGGACTTGCCGCCGCCGTGCGCACCGTGGCGCGCCTGCGCTCGCCCAAGGGCTGCCCGTGGGACCGGCGCCAGACGCACCGCTCGCTCATCCCATACCTGCGCGAGGAATCGCGGGAGCTCGCCGAGGCGCTCAAGACCGGGGCCCCGCACGAAATCGAGGACGAACTGGGCGACGTCTTGTTCCAGGTCCTGCTGCACGCCCGCATCGCCGAGGAGGCGGGGCTTTTCGACATCGACGACGTCGCGGCGAGCCTGAGCCTCAAGCTGCGCCGGCGCCATCCCCACGTCTTTAGCGGAGGGCCCAAGTTCAAGACGGCCGGGGAGGTCCTGCGCCGCTGGGACGCGGTCAAAAGCCGGGAGCGCCTTCTGCGCCGCCGAGACGCCGCGCGGCGCGGCCTTCTCCGCAAAGCCTAGCCTCAGGCGGCCTGGATAGATCGGGCGGCGTCTTGCTATCCTCACATTTATGGACAAGATCAAGCTGGGTTCGCAGGGAGCCATTGTTTCACGCTTGGGCCTGGGCTGCATGGGCATGAGCGAGTTCTACGGGCCGCGCGACGACAAGGAATCGGGCGCGACCATTTTGCGCGCGCTTGATTTGGGGATCAATTTCCTGGACACCGCCGACGTCTACGGCATCGGGGACAACGAGGAGTTGGTCGGCAAAGCCATCCGCAGCCGCCGCCAGGAGGTTTTTCTCGCCACTAAGTTCGGCAACGTGCGCACCAAGGCCGATCCGACGCGCTGGAGCGTCAGCGGCAAGCCGGACTACGTCAAAGCCGCCTGCGAGGCGAGCTTAAAGCGCCTGGGCACGGATCACATCGACCTTTACTACCAGCACCGGGTCGACCCGCAGACGCCCATCGAGGAGACCGTGGGGGCCATGGCAGAACTGGTCAAGCAGGGCAAGGTGCGCTACCTGGGTCTCTCGGAGGCTTCCCCCGCCACCATCCGGCGCGCGCACAAGGTGCATCCCATCACCGCGCTCCAGACCGAATATTCCTTGTGGGAGCGGCACGTGGAAAAGGAAATTCTGCCGGCCGTGCGCGAACTAGGCATCGGCTTCGTGCCCTACAGCCCTTTGGGCCGCGGCTTTCTGACCGGAGCCTACGCCAAGCCCGGAGACTTCCCGCCGGGCGACACGCGCGCGCAGAGATACCCGCGCTTCGCCGCGGGCGCGTTCGAGAAGAACATGGCGCTGGTCTCCCGGGTCAAGGCCCTGGCCGAACGCAAGGGCGTCTCCGCCGGGCAGTTGGCGCTGGCCTGGCTTTTGTCCAAAGGAAACGACATCGCGCCCATCCCCGGAACCAAGCGCCGCAAGTACCTCGAGGAAAACGCGGCCGCCGCGCACATCAAACTCGACGCCAAGGAGATCGCCGAACTCGAGGCCGCGGTGCCGCCCGGCAAGGTCGCGGGCGAGCGCTACCCCGAGCAGGCCTTAAAGGCCATCGACCGCTAGGGCGGGAAATCCGTGGACTCGCCTGGACCCCGCGCGCGGCGCTGCGCCGAGAGCGTCCTCTTCATCGGCGTTTGGGTGGCCTTGGGGGCGGCGTTGCGGCTTAGAGCCAACGCCTACCTCCTGCTGGGCGTCCCGCTGACGTGGGCTTTCCAAAAATTCGTGCGGCACGAGCCCGTGCGCGCGCTCTGGGTGCGCGAGGCCCCGCGGCTTCGCGTCGAGGTTCGCGGCCTGCTTTGGGCGCTCGCCTTGGGCGCCGTTCCCCTTTGGTCCCTCGTTTCCGCCGCCCGGAGAGGCGAGACGGCCATCGCCCTTTGGTGCCTGGCCGCCGTCTTGGGCGCGGCGGCCGCGGCCTATGCCGTGCAAAGCTTTCGCCGGGACACGCTCACCGCTCTGCTGGCCTGCGCCACGGTCGCGGGATCCATCGGCGTCGCCCTTATGGCCGGTTCGGCCGCTCTAAAGCATGCGGTAACGGGCGCTCCACTGCATTTTTTGCCGCAAACCTTCGGGCTCTCCATCGCTCAATATTTCCCCGCTCTCTTCATCCTTGAGGAAGTCTCCTTCCGCGGCGCGCTGGACTCGCACTTGCAGCACCAAGGCGAACACCGCCCGTGGCTCTCGGCCCTTCTGGTCTCCTCCTTGTGGGGACTTTGGCACCTGCCCATCGTGCCGCACGCCAATCTGCCGGAGACCGCGCTGCTGCTCGTCCTGGTCCACTGCGCCATCGGCGTTCCCTTGTCGTTCTACTGGCGCAAGAGCGGAAACCTCGCGGTCACCTCCTTCAGCCACGCGCTCATCGACGCCGCACGCAACGCCCTAGGCCTATTTTAGGCCCAAAGACCGGGTTTTTTTGGGACTTTCGCCTCAAGACTCAATCCGGCCTTTCCTTTATAATTGGAACTCAAAATCCCAATTCGTCGGAACGAGGAAGCGAATGAAACTCAGCTTGGCGGCGGCTCTCGCGGCGTTCATCCCCCTGGCGGCGCAGGCCCAAGGCACGCCCAACGCCGTCAGCAACAAGGATCTTTGCAGCTATCTTCTGGACGTGCAGGCCGTATCCAAAACCGACTGCGCCCAAGCGCTCAAGGATCCCGCCGCGGCCGCGCAAGCCCGCGCGCAGGCTCCGGAGCGCAAACAAGACGTCCTGGCGCTGGCGAAGCGCCTGTCTTCGGCCTCTGAGTTCTCCATGGTCAACGCCGTGCTCTCCGATCCGTCGGTCAAGCTCAATCCCCCGCTCAACCCCCGCACTTTCGCGGCCTGGCTCGGCTCCGCGGCGGCCGCCCAAGACGTCAAAAACGTTTCCGCCTATCTCAACGGCATCGCGGCCCAAGTGGCCGCCTCTCATCTGGACAAGAAGACTCTTTTGAAGCGTTTTGAGCCGCAATTGGCCCTTCTCTCGGGAGCCCTGGCCGATCCGTCCGCCGCCGCCGCGGCCTTCGACGGCTCCGCCGCGCGCTCGGGAGCCGTTTCCGTTGCGGTCGCCGCGAGCGCCCGGCTCGGCGCTTCCGCGTCCGCGGCGTCTTTGGCCCCGGCCCAGAGCGGCGCATCGTCGCAATCCGGCGCGTCCAAAACTCCGCCGGCGCCGCAGCCCCAGGCCTCGCCCATCACGTCCCCCAACCCTAACTGGGACGCCATCGTCAATCCCGCGATCAACCCCTGCACGAACTTCTACCAGTACGCCTGCAGCAAATGGAACGCCGCACACCCCATTCCGGCGGACCAGTCCAGCTGGGGCACCTTCAACGCGCTCATGCTGCGCAACGAGTCGGACATGCGCCAAGTTTTGGAGGCCGCCGCCAGCCACCCGAACCCCAAGGATCCGGACCAAGCCAAGCTGGGCAATTTCTACGCCGCCTGCATGGACCAAAAAGCCGCCAACGCCGCGGGCGCCAAACCCCTTAAGCCCGAGCTCGACCGCATCGCGGCCCTGACCGGCAAGTCCCAGCTGGCCGAAGAGGCCGCGCACCTGCAGAACATAGGCGTGGGCGCCCTGTTTTCCTTCGGCGCCAACCCCGACGACAAGAATTCCTCCAAGCAGATCGCGGTGCTCGACCAGGGCGGCTACACGCTGCCCGAGCGCGGCTACTATTTGAGCGGAGACTTCGCCCAGACGCGAAAGGCCTACGAGTCCCACGTGCGCAAGATGTTCGTCCTTTTGGGCGACACGCCCAAGCAGGCCGCGGCCGAAGAGGCTTCGGTGATGGCCATCGAGACCGCGCTGGCCCAGGCTTCCATGGACGACGTCAGCCGCCGCAACCCGGCCAACGTCTACCACATGGAAAAGCTCTCCGCCTTCGAAAAGGGCGCTTCGGCCTTCGACTGGAAGGCTTACCTCTCCGGCGTCAAAGCGCCGTCGTTCTCCAAGGTCAACGTCGCCGACACCGGATTTTTCCAGGGTTTGAACACGCTCATCGGCTACGAGCCGCTCTCCGCCTGGAAGTCCTACCTGCGCTGGCAGGTGGTCAACTCCTTCGCGGGACTTTTGTCCAAGGACTTCGTGGATGAAAGCTTCAACTTCAACGGCCGCGTGCTCTCGGGCGCCCAAAAGATGGGCCCGCGCTGGAAGCGCTGCGTCTCCATGGCCGATTCCATGATGGGCGACGCTCTGGGCCGCGCCTACGTGGATAAGTTTTTTCCGCCGGCAAGCATGGCGGCCGCCGGAGGAATGGTCCACGCGGAAGAGGCCTCCATGGCCCGCAACATCCGCGGCGTCACCTGGATGAGCGCTAAGACCAAGGCCGCGGCCTTGAAGAAGCTCTCCGAGATGCAGAACAAGATCGGCTATCCCTCCAAGTGGCAGAGCTACGCCAAGCTCTCCATCAGCCGCGGCGACTTGGTCGGCGACGTGGAAAACGCTTCGGCCTTCGCCATGGCGCAGAGCGTCGACGAAATCGGCCAGAAGACCGACACCAGCAAATGGGGCATGACGCCGCCCATGGTCAACGCCTATTACAACCCGTCACAGAACAACATCAATTTCCCGGCCGGCATCCTGCAACCCCCCTTCTTCAATGCCAAGTCCTGCCTGGCCGAGAACCTGGGCGGCATCGGCGCGGTCATCGGCCACGAGATGACCCACGGCTTCGACGACCAGGGCAGCCAATATGACGGCCACGGCAACCGCCGCAACTGGTGGACGCCCAAGGACAAGGCCGCCTTCGACAAGCGCACCCAGTGCCTGGTCAACGAGTACTCCCAATTCGTCGCCACCCAGGATCCCGGCAACCCCAAGAAGCCCGTCATGGTCAGCGGACGGCTCACCTTGGGCGAGAACACGGCCGACAACGGCGGCGTGCGCATCGCCTATATGACCCTGCAGAACGCTTTGAACCAGCATCAGGCGGCGCGCTGCCAGTCCGGACGTTGGACCGACGACCAGGTGTTCTTCCTGAGCTTCGCCAGGCTCTGGTGCGGCAGCGATACGCCGCAGCTGGCCAAGATGCTGGCCAACACCGACCCGCATTCGCCCAACGCCGCGCGCGTCAACGGCGTGCTGCGCAACATGCCCCAGTTCCAGCAAGCCTTCAGCTGCCCGGCCAATTCGCCCATGGTGGCCGGCGCCAAAGCCTGCCGGGTCTGGTAGCCGGCAAGACGCCGGTCTTTAGACTCGCGTCAGGGTTAAAAGCGTAATCTCGGCGGGCACCGCGAAGCGGTGCG
>JAGWJU010000050.1 GCA_028865585.1 Elusimicrobiota bacterium
GGCCATTCCGTATAGCGCGGCGAAAGCCATGGCGATTCCCGTCGCGCGGGCCAGAAGGGCGGGAGCCGGCCCGGCCGCGTCCCAGAAAGGAATGAAAAATAAAAACGCCGCAGAAAGGGCCGCGGCCGCGGCCTTCCAGCGCGGGCGCCCGGCGCAAAAGGGCCACAAGGACCCCGCCGCGCAGCATCCGCCAACGCCGGCCAGAACCGCGCGCCAGCGGCGGGCCCAGGAGGCCGCGCCCAGGCTTTGCGCGGTCGTGCGCCAGGCCGAGGAAAAGGCCGCGCCGCCGTGAAGCAGATTGATCGCCAAGTAAACTCCGACGGGAGCAAGCGCCGCGGCCGGCAGCAGGATTTTTTTGAGCGGCCGGCGCCCGGCGGCGGCGTAGGCCGCGGCGGGGACGAGGAACACGACGGCGAGATATTTGGCGAGAAGCGCCAGGGCCAGCGCGCCCAGGGCCGCGCTTGTCCATCCGGAGCTCTCCTCGTCGAGGCCGCGGATCCAGGCGTAGAGGCCGAAAAAACCGAAGGCCGTAGCGGCTTTGTCGGGATAGAGGAGGTTCAATCCCACCAGAAATCCCGGGGAGGCCAGGGCGACGAGGACGGGCACAAGCGGCTTTTTAAGAAAGCGGCCGGCCAGCAGGAACAGCGAGGTTGCGGCTAAAAAGTCGAGCGGCAGGAAGAAGAGCCGCATGGCGAAGGGCCGTCCGCCGGTGCATTTCAAGGCCAGGGCTAAAAGATAAAGGAAGAGCGGCGGGGTGTTGTTGATGGACGACATGGGAACGGTCTGTCCGTACCAGTTGAAAGGGAAGGCCAGCGGGTGGAGCGGATCCTTGAGAATGTGCAGCGCCGGAGCCAGGAACAAGGGCTCGTCCATGGTGTAGGCCTTGCCCATGAAAGGAACATAGGCGAAGGCGACGAAGGCAAGAACGAGGACGAGGCCCAGGGCGGCCGGGCTTACCTCTTGGCGTTCCAGGATTCGCTCCGGTATTTTTCGGCCAAGCTCCGTCCGGTCCAAATCCAATCGGAAGCGAGGACGCCTTCCGGTGCCCGGCTCCAAAGCGGGCGCAGAGCCTCGGCGACGAGTCCTTCAATCTCCTGCCTGGGCGCGGAGAAGAACTCTTGGCGCAGGGAGCCCTGGTAGAGCCCTCGGCCGCGCCGTTTGCGCAGGGCGCCGCCCAGGATCTTGCGGCCCGCGCCGTCGACGAGGTCGGCGGGGGACGGCGCGGCGAAGCACGCCGTTTGGAGCGGAAGCTCGGGGCCTTGTCCGGCCCAGAGTTCGGCCGGTCCGCCCATGCGGCCGAGCGCGCGGCCCAGGGCCGCATGGAGGCTTTGATAGACGGCCATGGGAGACGAAAGGCGGTCCCAGGGAAAAATTAAGGAGAAAGTCACGTCCCCGTCGTGGAAGACTACGCCCCCGCCGGTCGGCCGGCGCACCGGCGGCCGGGGCAGGAACCCTCGCGCCGCGGCCAACTGCACCGCGTGCGCGCGCTTTTGCCCGTAGCCGAACGTAATCGCCGGGCCGTCCCAGCGGTAAAAGCGCAGGACGACGTCCTGCGGCGCGGACAAATCGAGCACGGCCTCGTCCAAGCCCATTTGCCCGGGCGCGTCCATCACGGGCCCCGTCGGAGCCGGACTAAGAGCAGGAGCAGACGAAATTGCGGTCGCCATAGGCGTTGTCGATGCGGGCCACGGCCGGCCAGAACTTGTGCTCCTTGAGCCACGGCGCGGGATAGGCCGCCTGCTCGCGGGAGTAAGGATGCGTCCACGTTGAGGCCGTCGCGGCTTGGGCGGTGTGGGGGGCGTTCTTGAGAGGATTGTCCGCCTTGTCCAGGCGACCCTCTTCGATGGCGCGGATTTCCTCGCGGATAAGGAGCATGGCCTCGCAGAATCTATCGAGCTCGGCCTTGGACTCGCTTTCGGTGGGCTCGATCATCATGGTGCCGGGCACCGGCCAGGAGACCGTGGGCGCGTGAAAGCCGTAGTCCATCAGGCGCTTGGCGACGTCCTCGACTTGCACGTCGGCCGTTTCCTTGAAGCGGCGCAGATCCAGGATGCACTCGTGCGCGACCAGCCCGTGGCGACCGCGGAACAAGACGGGGTAGGAGCCCTCGAGCTTTTTGGCGACGTAGTTGGCGTTCAAGATGGCGGCTTGCGAGGCGCGCGTCAAGCCTTCCGCGCCCATCTGGGCGATGTAGGCCCAGGGGATGGGCAAAATCATGGCCGAGCCCCACGGCGCGGCGGAGACCGGGCCGCCCGAAGGGGCGCCAGCGCCGTCGGCGCGCGGATCCTGGCCCAGCGGATTGCCCGGCAGGAACGGGGCCAGGTGCTTGGCCGCTGCGATGGGCCCCATGCCGGGCCCGCCTCCGCCGTGCGGGATGCAGAAGGTTTTGTGCAAATTGAGGTGGCAGACGTCCGCGCCCAGTTCGGCCGGACGGCAGAGCCCCACCATGGCGTTCATGTTGGCGCCGTCCAAGTAGACTTGGCCTCCCGCGGCGTGCACCGCCAGGCAGGCGTCCTTGATGCCCTCTTCGAACACGCCGTGAGTCGAGGGGTAGGTGACCATCAGGGCGCAGAGCCGCCGCGAGTGCTCCACGGCTTTGGACTTGAGGTCGTTCAAATCGATGTCGCCCGAGGGCGTCGTGGCCACGGTGACGACCTCAAGCCCCGTCATCGCGGCCGACGCGGGGTTGGTGCCGTGGGCCGATGCCGGAATGAGGCAGACGTCCCGCTGGCCCTGGCCGCGGCTTTCTTGGTAAGCGCGGATGGCCAGAAGCCCGGCGTACTCGCCTTGCGAGCCGGCGTTGGGCTGGAAGCTCACGGCCGAAAATCCCGTGATTTCGCACAGCCAAGAGCCCAGATCGTTCAAGAGCTCTTGGTAGCCCTTGGCCTGCTCCTGAGGAGCGTAGGGATGGATGTCCGAGAATCCGGGCCAAGTGACGGGAAGCATCTCCGAAGCGGCGTTCAACTTCATGGTGCAGGAGCCCAGGGGAATCATGGACGTCGTCAGAGACAGATCGCGCGACTCCAGGCGCTTGATGTAGCGCAGCATCTCGGTCTCGCTGTGATACTGGTTGAAGACCGCTTGGCGCAGAAGGGGCGCGCTCCGGCGAAGAGGTTCCGGGATGCGCGAGGCGGATCCGGCGTCCGCGCCGAGCGAGGGAGCGTCCACGCCCTTGCCCGCGGCGAAAATCGCCAGAAGTTCGGCCACGTCCTCCATCGAGTGGGTCTCGTCCAGTGAAATCGACAGGGCGTCCTTCATGACGCGAAGGTTCATCCGCCGGGCCTGGGCCTCGGCGAGGATCTTGCGTGCTTGGGCTGGCAAGACTTCCACGCAGACGGTGTCAAAGAAGGATTTGCCGCGCAGGGCGTAGCCCAGGCGCTCGAGACCTTCGGCCAGCGCGCCGGCCAAGCCGTGGACTTTGCGGGCGATGCGCGAGAGGCCGTCCGGCCCGTGGTAGGCGGCGTAGAAGCTCGAGATGACGGCTAGAAGCACCTGGGCCGTGCAGATGTTGCTGGTGGCCTTTTCCCGCCGGATGTGCTGCTCGCGGGTCTGGAGAGCCAGGCGGTAGGCGGCCTTGCCCGCCGCGTCCTTGGACACGCCCACCACGCGGCCTGGCATCAGGCGCTTGTACGCCTCGCGCGTGGCGAAGTAGGCGGCGTGCGGGCCGCCGGCGCCCAGGGGGACGCCGAAGCGCTGCAGGCTGCCCACCGCGATGTCCGCGCCGAGTTCGCCCGGGGATTTGAGGAGGATGAGGGCCAGAGGATCGGCCGCGACGACGCAAAGAGCGCCCGCTTCCTTCGCGCGCCGGCAGACCTCCGCCGGATCCGCGACGGAGCCGTCGGTCTGGGGATACTGCAGCAGCACGCCGAAGGGCTTGCGGTCGAAATCGAAGCGCGCGGCGGGAACGACTTCGATGGTGATGCCCAGGGCCTTGGCGCGCGTGCGGACCACGGCGACGGTCTGCGGGTGGCAGGCGTCCGAGACGAAGAACAGCGGCGTCTTGTTGGACGAGGCGGCCTGGCAGACGTGCATGGACTCGGCCGCGGCCGTGGCCTCGTCCAAAAGCGAGGCGGTGGCCATGGGGAGACCGGTCAGCTCGATGACGAGGGTCTGAAAATTGATCAGGGCTTCCAGCCGGCCCTGCGCGATTTCGGCTTGATAGGGTGTGTAGGCCGTGTACCAGCCGGGGTTCTCGAGCACGTTGCGGCGGATGACGGCGGGCGGGAGGCATCCCGCGTAGCCCATGCCGAGGAAGGAGCGAAAAACTTGGTTTTTGCCGGCGAGGCGGGCCAGGCGCTTGGCCGCGTCCGCCTCGGAAAGCGCGGGAGGCAGATCGAGCGGCTGTTTGGAGCGCAGTTCCGGGGTGACGGCCGCTTGGCAAAGTTCGTCCAGCGAGGCGAAGCCCGTTTCGCGGAGCATTTCTTTTAACTCAGTTTCGCGCGGGCCGATATGACGGGAGGAAAAACCGTCCTGTTCGGAAGCGGCGGGCGCGGCGGCCGGCCGGGCGGCGGGTTCAGTGAGCGTCATGGGCCGCGGCGGACTTCAAGTGCTCGAGATAATGAGGGTAATCCATGAGCGCGTCCATCTCGGCCGCGCTGTCGGGCTTGATCTTGAAAATCCAGCCTTCGCCGTGCGGGTCCTTATTGATGAGCCCCGGGTCCGTGGCCAGGGCTTCGTTGGCCGCGACGACCTCGCCCGAGACCGGCGCGTAAAGGTCGAAGGCCGCCTTGACGGATTCCACTACGCCGCAGCTCTCGCCGCGCTTGACTTTGCGTCCGGGCTTGGGCGCGTCCACGAAGACCACGTCGGTGATCTCCTTTTGCGCGTGATCGGAAAGCCCGACCGCGGCCGCGCCGTTTTCGGGCGCGATCCACTCGTGGGTCTGGGCGAAGCGGCAGGACTCAGGCTTTGGCATTCTTGGCTCCTTGGCGGCGGTAAAAAGGCGTCGGGGCGATTTCAGCCGGGATGCGGCGCCCGTGCACGGCGACGCTCACGCGGGTTCCCGCGGGCAAATCGGGGGGGACGAGGTAGGCCGTGCCCAGTCCCGCGCGCAGGCTGGGAGAGTAGGTGGCGCTGGTGAACGTCCCAATCGCGCGATCTCCCAGGAAGACCTCGCAGCCGGGCCGCGGCACGCCGCCTTCCAGGAGTTTGACGCCGCGCAGCCGGCGGGAGACGCCCTCGCGCAGCTGCCGCTCCAAAACGGCGCGGCCCAAAAAATCGCCTTTGCCGGGCTTGACCACCCAGCCGTAGCCGGCCTCCACGCTGGTGTGCTCGTCGTCGATATCCTGGCCGTAAAGCAAAAGCCCCGCCTCCAGACGCAAGGTGTCGCGCGCGCCCAGTCCGCAGGGCGCCGCGCCGCGGCTTAAAAACCGGTCCCACAGCTTTTCCGCGACGTCGTGGGGAGCGATGAACTCAAAGCCGTCCTCGCCGGTATAGCCCGTGCGGGTGATGAGGCTTGGCGCGCCCAAAACCTCCGTTTCCAGGGCGCCGAAGCGCGGCAATGCCGCGGCCTGGGGATAATCCCCCTCGGCGATTTCCGCGGCCGCGGGGCCTTGCAGCGCGATCATGGAGTAGAAATCGCTTCTATCGTTGAGGCGGGCATCGAGTCCCGCGGCCTTTGCCGAGAGCCAGGCCAAATCCTTTTCGCGCGTGGCGGCGTTGACAACCATGAAGTAGCGGCCCGGCGCGAGGCAGGAAACGATGACATCATCGACCACTCCGCCCTTCTCGTTGGGCAGGTGGGAGTAGAGGGCTTGCCCGGGCGAGAGCTTGGCCACGTCGTTCGTGTTGGTCTTCTGCAGAAAGCCCAGCGCCCCGGGGCCGGAAATCTCGAATTGCCCCATATGCGAGACGTCGAAAATGCCGGCGCGCGTCCGGACCGCCTCGTGCTCCTTCAAGATGCCTTCGTACTGGAGCGGCAGCTCCCAGCCGTGGAAATCCACCAGCCGCGCGCCCAGGGAGCGGTGCCGGGAATAAAGCGCGGTGCGCTTTAAAAGGGAGACGGCCGGGGGCATGAGCCGATCATAGAAAATCCGACGGAAAATGCCAAACCGGCCTGGCGAGGCTTCAGCGATCGAAGAGCCGCTCGAACCAGCCCTTGAGGCCGCCGGCGCGGACCGGATCGTAGCGCGTGGGCGCGGTTCCGGCCAAGAACACCTCGGTCCGGCGAGGCGAGGTTCCCCAGCGCGCCAAAAGCCCGGTCTTCGGGTCGATGACCGCGGTCACGACGCCCGGCGGCTTCTCGAAGTCGAGCGGGGCGAAATCCATTGACGCGTCCTTCATGAAGTCGACCCAGACCGGCAGGGCGGCCGACGAGCCGTAGAGGCCCAGCGCCCGCGGTTTGTCCGAGCCGACCCAGACGCCGGCCAGCAGCTGCGGCGTATAGCCGATGAACCAGGCGTCCGCGCCGCCGTTGGTGGTTCCGGTTTTTCCGGCCGAGGGGCGCGTCCAGCCCAGGGCTTTGGCGTTGTGCGCCGTTCCTTCCCGAAGCACGCTTTCCATCAATGAGGTCATGACATAAGCCAGTGAGGGGCTGATAACTTCGGTGCGCTCGGGAGCGTCTGTCTCCAGAACGCGCTGCCGCGCGCTGCGGACCTGCGTAATCAAGAAGGGAGAAATGCGGTAGCCCCCGTTCGCGAACGGAGCGTAAGCAGCGGTCAGATCCTCCAGGGTCGTGTCCGAGGCGCCGATCATGACGGCGAGATTATCGGGAATGGGCGTGTCCAGGCCCATCCGCCGCGCGAAGGCGATGGCCGTTCGCGCGCTGACTTTCTGGGCCAAATCGAGGCTCGCGGCGTTAAGGGAAAAAGCGAGCGCTTTGCGCAGGCTGACGTTGCCGTAGTACCGGCCCTCGGAGTTCTTGGGCCGCCACCAGCCGCGGCCGCGGCCGCGGGAAAATTCGGCCGGCTCGTCCTCAAGGCGGGTGGCCGGCGTCAATCCCATCTCGAGCGCGGCGCCGTAGAGAAAAGGCTTGAAGGCGCTGCCCATTTGGCGCAGGGCTTGCGTCGCGCGATCGAATTGGCTGCGCTCGAAGTCGCGGCCGCCGGAAAGCGCCAGGACCGCGCCGGTTTGCGGATCCAAGGCGATAAGCGCGCCCTGCGGGCGGGCTTTCTCGGACACGGCGGCCTGCGCGGCCTTTTGCAGCAGCGGATCCATGGTCGTGTGGACGATGAGGCCGCGGTGAAAGACCTCGTCGTCTCCGTAGCGCGAGGAAAGCTCTCTGAGCACCTCGGCCGCGAAATAGTCGTCGGCCCGCCCGCGCAGGCGCGCGGGGCTCTCCGGGCGCAAGCCCAATGGTTCCTTGAGCGAGGCGCCGAGCTCATAGAGCGTGATGCGGCCTTGAGCGCGCATTTGATTTAAGACCTCGTCTCGTCGTTGCAGGGCGGCTTGCGGGTTGCGGAACGGGTTGTACAGGTATGGCGAGCGCACCAAGCCCGCCAGGAGCGCGCACTGGCCGAGCGTGAGCCGGTTTTGATCCTTCCCGAAATAGAACCGGGCCGCGGCCTGCGCGCCCAGCACCGAGGCGGGGCCGTCCTGGCCCATATAGACGTGGTTCAGGTAGAGCGCGAGAATTTGCTCCTTGGTGAAGCGCTCGGTCAGGTAGAGGGAGAGGGCGGCCTCCAAAGTCTTTCGCCAAAGTGTGCGGCGCGGAGTCAGGAAAAGGTTTTTGGCCAACTGCTGGGTGATGGTGCTTCCGCCTTGGAGCTGCCCCGGATGACGGAGATCGAACCACAGCGCGCGGGCGATGCCGCGGGCGTCGAGGGCGCCATGGGAGTAAAAGCGGCGGTCCTCGGCCGAGACCAGCGCGGCCTCAAGGGCGGGCGAGATCTTATCGGCCGGGAGAATCGTGCGGGCGATGCGGCGCCC
>JAGWJU010000412.1 GCA_028865585.1 Elusimicrobiota bacterium
GCCGCGACTACGCCCGGCGCCGTCAAGCTGCTCGCCGCATCAGGCGCGGACGTCAACGCTCAGGCCGACAACGGCTGGACCGCGCTCATGGCGGCCGCCTCTCAAAACGCCGCGGGCATGGTTCGGGCTTTGCTCTCGGCGGGCGCCGACCCGGCGCTCAAGAACGCCAAGAGCGAGACCGCCGCGGCCATCGCGCGCGCCGACGGGTATGCCGCCGTGGGCCGGACAATCGAGGCGGCCTCGGCCGCGGCCTCAAAGCCCTAACGGCGCCGGTCGGAAGAGCGCTCTGCGCGTCTCCTAGAGTTGGTAGTGGAAGCCCAGCGAGAGGATGGTATTCGAGCCGAAGAAGTCGAAGGCGGAACTGCTATGGGCGTACTTGCTGGGCGCCGGCGAGGTGTGCTCGTAGCCCAGCGGGTTTAACTGCACGAACCAGCGCAGCTGCGGAAGGTCGGCCGGGGCCGTCTCGAACCCCAGGCCGGCCGAAATCGAGGTCACCAGGGATTTCCCGTTCTGGCCGTCGTCAACGGAGGTGGTTACGCCTCCGGATTGGATAATGCCGCCGTTGATTTGAGAAATGCCGGCCGTTCCCAGAAGGTCGGCGTAGAAGACCGAGGCGCCCGAGCGCTTGATCGCGCGCATTCCCTCGAGGCTGAAGTCCATCGCAAAGATGGAATTGTGAGAAATGACGGGAAAGCCGAAACCTGCGCCGAAGTCCGCGCCCCAGTTTTCGTTAAACCAGTAGCGCGCGGTCACGCCGCCAGGGTCCTGAACATTTTGATCGCCCCCGAGTTCCTTGTGCATCCACTCAAGGCCCAGGCCGAAGGTTCCTACTCCATCGGCGGATGCCGCGGAGCCCGTATCCGCGGGAGCTTGGGCGCGGGCCATGCCGAGGCCGCCCGCGCCGAGGATGAAGGCCGCGCACAAAATCCGGCCGAGAGATTTTTTCATTTGTCCTCCGCGAGCTTATTTTTTCGAGCAGGGACTGCGTTCTGAGCCGGCGCGGGCGCCACGAAGCCGGAAGCGATTTCCGGGTGGCGGATGAGCCCGCCCAAGTGCGCGACGTAGGCCAGATCCACGGACAAGGCCAGCGTGCCGGCGGCGCACAGCGCGAGCCAGGCGCGGGAGCGGCGCAGGGCGAAGAGGCCGACGAGCGCTAAAGCGGCCAGAACGGCCCCGCCGTAGAACGCCATGTGCGCCGCGTGGGCGTGGGGCCGGATGGCGGCCGCGTTGACGCCCGAGAGCGCGTGCACCAAATGCGCGGCGTCGCCGCCGGTGTCCACGGCCATGTAAGTCGAAACCGCCAAGACGACCAGAGACCAATAGCCCACCAGGGCCAGCTCGTCGCTCTTGCGCGCCAGGGCGAGGGCCAGGAGGACCAAAGCGAATGGAAATCCGATGACCGGCACGTGGTTCACGATGAGATGCATCTGCGCTCCGTTCATGAATGGCTCCTTTTAAGTCGAATGGCGGGATTATACAACATGCGCGCGCCCTTCCTTATATGGCCCCTCGGCGGACGATTTGGTATAAACGGGCCATGGACATGGCGGCCGTGGAGAAGGACTGGCGCGCGCGGGGTTTCAGCTTCGGCATTTGGGAAGAC
>JAGWJU010000413.1 GCA_028865585.1 Elusimicrobiota bacterium
AGGCCACTAAGATTAAGCAGATTATTTTCCAGAGCGCCAAGGTGTCTCCGGAAGAGGTGCAGAGCGTTTACGCCGCGGCCCATAAAGGCTCCTTGAAAAACTTCAAGAAGGATAAGGCCGCCTTCGCGTCAAGGCTTCAGGAGACACGCGCTCTCGATCTGATCAACTACTATCTGCGCCAGAGTGCGGCCCAAATCGAAATCCGAACCTATCTGCAGCAGCGGGAGAGCGGGACTTAACATGAACTCAATCGTGGTCGTCGGCTCGGTCGCGTTGGATTCGGTGAAGACTCCGGAGGGCGAGAGCCGGGAAGCCTTGGGCGGCTCCGCGGTCTATTTTTCGCTCGCCGCCCGGCTCTTCGTCCCGGTTTCCGTGGTGGGAGTCGTGGGCAAGGATTTTCCGAGCCGTTATCGCCGCATGCTTTCCGAGCGGGACGTCGATCTTTCCGGCCTCAAGGAAACGAGGGGAAAAACGTTCCGCTGGGTCGGGGAATTCGGCCGCGATTTGTCCGACGCGAAAACGATTGAAACCCACTTGAACGTGTTTCGCACCTTCCGGCCTTCGTTAAATGCCGCGCATCGCCGCAGCCCGGTGGTGTTCCTCGCCAATATCGATCCGGAGATCCAGGCCGAAGTTCTGGGGCAGATGGAGAGCCCGGTCGTGGCGGCGTGCGACACCATGAACTATTGGATTGAGTCCAAGCCTCGCGGGCTCAAGAAGCTTTTGAGCCGTGTCAGCATATTTTTTGCCAATGAGGAGGAGGCGAAAAAGCTTACCGGGCAATCCAACCTTTTTCGCGCGGCGGGAATGATTTCGGAGTGGGGTCCCGCCATCGTCGTCATAAAGAAAGGCGAGCATGGCGCCATTTTGAAGGTGGGGCGGCGGCTCTTCGCTTTTCCCGCCTTCCCGATGGAGTCGGTCAAGGACCCTACGGGAGCCGGGGATTCGTTCGCCGGCGGATTCATGGGGTACCTTGCCGGCACCGGAGATTTCAGCGACGTTCAAAATTTGAAGCGCGCCGTTCTCTATGGTTCCATCCTTGCTTCCTTCAATATCGAGGAGTTCAGCACCAAAAACCTGGAAAAGCTCGCGCGGGCGCACATCGAAGAACGTTTGGCCGATTTCTCGGATCGGCTAAACGTTGAGAAAGACGAACCCTTTGCCGTTTCCCGCTGATCCCTCCAATTCCGGTGCTTGAGATTTCCGGCTTGACCAAGCATTTCGGGGCGTTAGGCGCGGTCAAGCGCTTAAGTTTAAGCGTTTCGGCCGGCGAGATCTTCGGGTTCCTGGGGCCTAACGGCGCCGGGAAAACGACGACCGTCAAGCTTTTGACCGGCCTGCTGAAGCCGACGTCCGGCTGGGCCAGGGTGGGCGGATTTGATGTGGTCAAGCAGCCCATCGAGGCTAAGCGGCTGATGGCGCTGGTGCCGGACGAGCCGTTTGTTTACCCCAAGCTCACCGGAACGGAGTATCTGCGCTTCATCGCGGAAATCTACGGCGTCTCGCTGACGGATCAAAAACGCCGCATTCCCGAGCTTCTGGAGATGTTTGAACTCTCGTCTTGGGCCGGAGAACTTTGCGAATCCTATTCCCACGGCATGC
>JAGWJU010000414.1 GCA_028865585.1 Elusimicrobiota bacterium
GCCCTCCGATGGTCCCCGCGAGCCTGCGCTCGACCTCGTCCTTCAGGCTCATGATCATCTCCGGCTCCACGAAACGCGGGTGGAATAGGCTGGTCATGACGCGCGAGGTGACCTCCGGAGGCAAGGCCTTCAAGAACCGCTGGAGAAGCTCCGGCGGCAGATGATGGGCCAGGATGGCGATGTTCCCCGGATCTTCGTCTTTGACCATGTCGGCCAGCACTTCCAGCTGCTCGGCCCTGACGTTGAAGATGACCGGCTCCGAAGAAATGTCGGCTCCCATCTGGGAAATGCCAAGGCGCTGGGGCTCTTCTTTCTCCAATTCGGCCAAATCGTCCGCCGGGCCGGGCAGGCTTTCGGCGGCGCCCGCGTTGGGGCCGCGAAAGTCCATGGTGATCTGCTGCATTTGCGCGCGCGCCATGTCGTCCATGGCCTTGGCGAGCTTGAGAAAGCAAAGCGCGACCACGGTCAGGGTGATGAGCGAGAGAAGGCTCAGGAGGATGTATTTAATGAGCATGCTTGCGGTCTGCGGAGAGTACCAAATCGTCTTCCAGAGCGGCGCGAACTTGGCGCGCACCAGCGTCAGCGTGTCTCCGCGCTGGGGGCTGAGGTTGAGGACGTTGCTGATCACGTTCTCGATTTCGGGGACCAATGTCTCGGGGACCGCGTAATCAAGGACGAGGGTCACGTGCAGGCGCTTGACGAAATTGGCGGGGAAGGTGTTTTCCCGCTCGTAGGACTGCGGGAGCGCCGCCTCCTGGGCGCCGGCCTGCGCGGGCACCCCCGGCAGAAGATCGGGAGCGCCGCCGGAGTCCTGCCGGCCGGAATCCCAAAGATAAGTTTCCGCGGGGTTGGGTCCCGCGCCGGATTTGGTCTCGACTTTTTCTATGCGCGTGAAGTCGATGTCCGCGTCCACCATCACGTTGGAGCGGTTGGGGCCGAGAATCTTGAGAAGGATGGCGTCCGCGCGCTGATCAAGGGTCTGCTCGAAGGCCGCCTTTTCGTTGAGCGGAAGCGTTTGCGCCCGGAGGCCTGCCGCGGCCGGAAGCAAAAGCAGGCAAAGCAGAGCCGCCGGCCGCGCCAGGCGCCCCGGCAAAGCCGGCCGGGCGCCGGCGGGAGCGGGGCGGACGGGCCTCGGCACAAGGGGCAGCCGCGCCCAAAAAACAGAGCCCTTGCCCAACCCCGGGCTTTCCACGCCCATGCGGCCGCCGTGGGCCGCGACGATTTCCTCGGAGATGGAGAGCCCCAATCCCCAGCCCTCGCGGCGTCCGCCGCCCTGATCGAACGCGGACTGGTAAAATTTTTCGAAGATGCGCCGGCGCTCCAAGGGATGGATTCCGGATCCGGTGTCGCGGACCTGGAAGACGGCGGACCGGCCGATGAGCGAGGCCTTAAGCTCGACATGGCCGCCGGGCGGCGTGAATTTCACGGCATTCCCCAATAAATTGAGAAGCACGCGGCTGAGCCTGAAGCGATCGGCGCAAATAACCGCCTTTGCCTGGGGTTCGACGCAGGAAAATAGGATCCCTTTCCGCTCCGCGGTGGGCGCTATCTGGCGGGAGATTTCACCCATGAACTCGGAAATCTCAAAGGGCGAGATTT
>JAGWJU010000415.1 GCA_028865585.1 Elusimicrobiota bacterium
TGGCCAGCAGAGGGCCCCAGGCGAATTTCTTTAAAAGCGCGACCAGCGCCAGAAAAGTGACGATGGTCCAAATCAGGATCCCGGGTTCAGGAGTCAGAAGCTTGTTCATGGCTTGTCCTCAAATTTTTCCCCGCCCAGGCCCCCGCCCCGTTTGGGGCGGGGGCAGGGCGAGGTGTGATTAATGCGCCGCCTCCGACGCGGCCGGGGCCGAGGCGCCCGACGCCGCCGGAACGCCCTTGCCCAGGGCCAGGGCGCCCAGAAGAACGATGACCAGGCCGAAAAAGCCCAGACCCTCGATCATGGCCGCCGGGATGATCATCTGCGTGAAGAGCGTGTTGGCCGCCTCCGGCTGCCGGGCCACGCCCTGGCAGTTGGCCGCCGCCACCAGCCCGATGCCGACGCCCGCCCCGACGAGGCAGAGCCCGGCGCCCAATCCGATTCCGATGTATCCTGCACCCACTCCCATGTGCTTTCTCCTTGCGCGTAATCAGGGCGGCTTAAGCGCCTCCCCGCGTGCGACCTCGCCCCTTAGTGGGGATGAACGGCCATCCCGACGAAGACGGCGGTTAAAATCGTGAAAATGTAGGCCTGGATGACGGCGACCAGAATCTCCAGCGTGTAGGTGAACACGGCCAGGCCCACGGAAACCGGGATGACGCCGATGCCCGCGACATGGCTCATCGCGCCGAAAATGACTATTAAGGAAAGAAAGCCCAACGCCACCAGGTGGCCGGCAATCATGTTGCCGAACAAGCGCATGCACAGCGCCGCGCTCTTGGCGACCAGGCCGACCGACTCAAGCACGAACATGAACGGAATAAGCGCCAGCGGCAGTCCCGAGGGGACGATGTGTTTGAGGTAGGAGCCCGCGCCCTGTTTGCGCACCCCCGCCCAATGCACCAAAAGATACGTGCACAGCGCCAGGGCCATCGTCACGGAAATATCGCCCGTGGCCGTGACCGCGCCGGGACTGATGCCGGCCAAATTCAGGACTAGGATGAAGAAGAACAACGTCAGGAAATAAGGAAGATAGGCTTCGGTGTCGCGGCCGAAAAACGGGCGCATCATGTCGTCGCGGACGTAAAGCACCAGCGGCTCAATCCAAGAGCGCGCGGCGGCGCCCGCCGCCGTGCGCGTGCCCGCGAGGCCGCCCGCGATCAGAAGGAACGCGCCCGCGACCCACATCATCAGAAGATGTTCGGTCAGCATCACGGGCGTGCCGCCGATGGTGAAAAGCTTCAAGATCGGGTGATCCAGGACGTGCTCGGCGGCCAAGGCTTCGAAATTCATCTCGTCCTCAAGAGCCAGCGGGATTCAAGCGCGAGCAGGGCCGCGGCGGTGCCGCCGGCATAAGCCAAAAGCGCGGGGACGGCCCCCGCTTGCGCGAAACACAAGGCCGCCAAAAAAACGAAGAGAAGCGCGCGCAGGCCGATGCCGCCCCAGAAGGCCGCCAAGGCGGCGCCGAAGGACGCGGCGTTGCCGAGCGCCAGCGCCGCGGTGCCCGCGGCCGCCGCGGCCCACGCCAGGGCCAAGCCCGCGGCGGCGGGCGCGAACTCCGCGCGCGGGCACAAAAGCCGCGCCAGGGCCGCGCAG
>JAGWJU010000416.1 GCA_028865585.1 Elusimicrobiota bacterium
TGCGCGCGAACTGGCGCGCGGGCCGGTCGTGGGAGCCCCGCATGGCGGAGGGCGCGCGCTCCGAACTCTACCGCCGCTGGAAAAAGGCGGTGGCCCGATCGTTCGATTGGGCCGAATAGAATTCCGATTTAACATTTGTTAATATAAAAGCCGGGAACCCCATGACGCGCACAAAACGTCTCGCCCTGGCCGCGCTCGCGGTCGCGGCGTTTACGGTTGCCTTGTGGACGGCGCGCGCCCATCCCGCGCTCGGCGCCCCCGGGCGCGAGAGCCTTTCCGCCGTCGAGCAGTGCTTCAAGTCCGCGCTGCGGCCTTTTTTGCGGCGCGCCGTCGCCATGATCGTCCAGCTGCGCCAGCAAGTCGCCGCCGCCACGCATGCGCAGGCCGGCCTCTGGCCGCGCCAGGCTTGGCCGGGCCGGCAAGCCGCCATATAGCAAGTTAAGCGGGAATTAAGGAGCCGCTCAGCCGCGCGACAGCCGGCCGCGCCATCCTTAGGCGAGAGGCGGCCATGGGAGGACACGACGAAGACGGCGGGCGCATTCTCGCCTACAAGTACGAGGCGGTCTTCTGCATTTTCCTCTCCGCCATCGCTTATCTTGGGCGCGAAAACGCCAGCCTCGTCTATCCCGCCGTCCTCTATTTGTTCCTGACGCTGCTCACCCTCAATTTCCTCGCGATTTTCGCGGTGCGCCGGTGGCCGTCGAAGCAAGGGCTCTCCGCCGCCATCATTCTCGCCAATTGCGGCGTGATTACCGCCCTGCTGTCCTATTCCGGCGGGGTTGATTCCAATCTCTGGGTCCTCTATCTCCTGCCGATTTACACGGCCGCGCTGCTCTTGGACGGCCGGGACGTGCTCTGGATCACGGCGGGCGCGGTCTGCTTCAACACGGTTTTTTACGCCGTCGCCCTGCGCCGGCTGGGGGAGTCCGCCGCCTTCGGCCTTTTCCTGAAGGACGGCCTCTTCCTGTTCTCCGCGGCCGCGATCTGGCGCCTGGCCAGCGCGGAGCGGCGCTCCCGGGCCAGAATCGAGCGCCAGCGCGAGCAGATGAGAAGTTTGGAGAACGAGAGCCGGGCGGCCGCGGCGCGCGATCCGCAGACCGAGAGGTTCGCCGCTTTGGGGCTGGTGTCGGCCGGCATCGTCCACGATTTGCGGACGCCGCTGGCGGTCATCCTGGGCTTCGCCGAAATCTGCCTGCAGAACCAGTCGCTCGACTCGGAAGCGCGGAGGGACGTGCAAAAAATCCGCCGCGCGGCGGAGCGCTGCCGGGGCATGCTCGCCGGCATCCTCAGCGCCGCCCGGAACGAGGACGAGCCTGCGCGCATTTTTGATCTCCGGGACGTGGTCGACTCGGCGCTGGAGCTCTGCGCGGGAGCCCTCATCGGCGCCGGAGTGGAGGTCCGCAAGCGCCTGGATCCCGAGCCGCTTTGCGTCTTGGCCGCGCGGGCGGAGCTCGAGCGCCTTTTGATGAACCTGGCGACCAACGCGGTGCAGGCGATGCGGCGCGGCGGCGTCCTGAGCATCGGCGCGGTCCGCTCCGGATCGGACGCCCTTGAAGCGGCGGTCATCGTCGAGGACACGGGCCC
>JAGWJU010000417.1 GCA_028865585.1 Elusimicrobiota bacterium
GGACGCCATGTGCCTGGTGGCTCTTAAGACCTCCAAATTCCCCAAGCACCGCGTCATCGGAATGGCCGGCGTCTTGGACTCCGCGCGCATGCGCTGCTTCATCGCGGACGCCTTGAGCGTCTCCATCGAGAACGTCCACGCCATGGTCCTGGGCGGGCACGGAGACACCATGGTCCCCCTGCCGCGCTTTTCGACCATTTCCGGCATTCCCGTCACGGAACTGCTGTCCAAGGACAAGATCGAGGCCATCATCCAGCGCACCCGCGCGGGCGGCGCCGAAATCGTCAAGCTCTTGAAGACCGGATCGGCCTACTACGCTCCCTCGGCCTCGGCCGCGGAGATGGCGGAAGCCATCTTGAAGGACAAGAAGAAGGTCCTGCCCTGCGCGGCTTACCTCGAGGGCGAGTACGGCGTCGACGGCGTGTTCGTCGGCGTGCCGGTCAAGCTCGGCGAGCGCGGCATCGAGCAGATTATCCAGTTGAACCTCACCGTGGAGGAGCGCACCGAGCTGCTCAAGTCCGCCTCCGCGGTCAAGGAGCTCTCCGTCGCCCTCAAGTAGGGCGGCCAAGAGATACCGGCATGAAACGGAGTTTTGCCGCAGCCGCGGCCCTGCTGCTGCTCTCATCCCTCTCCTTCGCGACCGAGTTCGGCAGCTTCTACAACTCGGCCACCCAGGCGGACTTGAAGCCCTTCGCCCGCGACTTGGGCGGGCTCTTGGGCTCGGACACCTTCCACACCGGGCGCGTCCTTGGATTCTCGGGCTTCGACATGGGCGGGCACGTCGCCGTGCAGTTCCTGCCGGACAAGAACGACGCCGTCATGCGCGCCGACGGGCGGCACCCGGCCATCCTGCCCTGGGCGCAGGCCGAGGTCGGACTGCCGCTCAAAATCGACGGCTTCGTGCGCGGTACGGATTACGACGGCATGACCGCCGTGGGCGGCGGACTGCGCTACGGCCTCCTGAAGGTCTCCGACGAGCCGTGGAAGCCGCAGATTCTGGCGGCCGTGGTCGGCAACACCGCGACGTCCCAGTGGTTTACCGCCAACCATCTGGGCGCCTCCCTGGTCGGCTCCATGGGAAACCAGACCATCACGCCCTATCTCGGCATCGGCCTCGATCGCACGCGGGTCACCGTCACCAGCGCGGCCAACGTCGCCTCGGGAACATCCGTGCTGACCCTGGAGGGGCGATTCACCGCGGGGTTGCAGTACCGGCCGTGGACCTTCCTCTACGCGGATGCGGCCTACGTGCTTATGCACGGGCAGAGCGGCGCCGAGGCGGGCCTGGGCATGCGCTTCTAGCGCGCCCGGATCCCGCTAGCCTTTGTAGCTGCCCCGAAAACTCTTCTCCGCTTCGCGCGCGACGGCTTTTTTCTTCAGGTCCTCGCGCCGATCGGCGCCTTTCTTCCCGCGCGCCAAGCCGACGACCACTTTGGCCCAGCCGCGCCGGAAGTAGACCTCAAGGGGCACCAGGGCCAAGCCCTTGGTCTGCAGGCTGCCCGCGATCTTGTTGATTTCCCTCCGGTGTAGCAGAAGCCGCCGTTTGCGCCTCGGATCGGCCTCGGCATCGGGACGGGCGAAGCG
>JAGWJU010000051.1 GCA_028865585.1 Elusimicrobiota bacterium
CTGGCCGTGGATCGCAAGGAAGCACGCCGCCGCCCGCCGCCGCCTTTTTCCACCAGTCTCCTGCAGCAGGCGGCGTCCCAAAAACTGGGGTTTGCCGCGGACCGCACCATGCGCATCGCCCAGTCTCTTTACGAGGGCGTGGAAATCGGCGGCGGGGAGCCCGTCGGCCTCATCACCTACATGAGGACGGATTCTTTTTCCATTTCCGCGTTGGCCGCGAAGGAAGCCGCGAAATATCTGCGCGAGCGCTTCGGCCCGCGCTACGTGCCGGAGCGGCCGCCGGTCTACCAGACCAAGGCCCGGGGCGCTCAGGAAGCGCACGAGGCCATCCGCCCCACCGGCATTTCCCGCACGCCCGAATCCGTGAGAAAGTTCCTGGCTCCCGAGCAATACCGGCTCTATGACTTGGTTTGGAAGCGCTTCGCCGCCAGCCAGATGGCCGAGGCGATCTACGACACCGTCTCGGTCGATATCGAGGGGCCGCAGTCCCGCTGGCGCGCCTCCGGCCGCACGCTCAAATTCGAGGGATTCTTAAAAGTGCATCAGAGCGCGGGCCTTGAGGAGGAGGGCGAGGAAAAAGCCGGCGAGGAAGAAGAGGCTGAAGATCGGATTCCCGCGGATTTAAAACCGGGCGACGCCCTGGAATGGCGCGAGTTCAAGCGCGAGGAGCACCGCAGCAGCCCGCCGCCGCACTACAACGAGGCCAGCCTCATCAAGGCCATGGAAAAGCACGGCATCGGCCGGCCTTCCACCTACGCCCCCACCATCAAGACCATCGTGGATCGCGGCTACGCGCGCCGCAACCCCAAGGATCGCCGGATTACGCCCACGGACCTGGGGGCCCTGGTGACGGAGCAGTTAAAGGCCCATTTTCCGGACGTGGTGAGCCTGTCCTACACGGCGGAAGTCGAGGAGAAGCTGGACTTAATCGCCGAGGGCAAGGATCGCTGGGTCCAGGTGGTTCGGGATTTCTATTCCCCGTTCATGAAGTCCCTGGAGTCGGCCAAGGGGCAAATGCCGGTGGTGCGGGCCAAGCCCCAGATGTCGGAAGAAAAATGCCCGGTCTGCGGCGCCCCCATGCTCATCCGCGAGAGCCGCTTCGGCAAGTACCTGTCCTGCTCGACTTTCCCCAAGTGCAAGGGCAAAATTCGCCTCAACGCCGACGGCGCCGCGGACGTGCCCGAGCCGACCGACGAGAAGTGCGACCTCTGCGGTAAACCCATGGTCATTCGCACCGGCCGCAAGGGGCGTTTTCTGGCCTGTTCTGGTTATCCCGCCTGCCGCAACACCTTCTCCTTGGACGCCGAGGGGAAGAAAATCGAAGGCTCGCGGCCGGTCCTCACCAAGCGCCAGTGCCAGAAGTGCGGGCGCTTTATGATGATGCGCCAGGGCAAGCGCGGGTTCTTCCTGACCTGCCCGGGATTTCCCAAGTGCCGCAACCTCATCCCCGTCTCTAAGGACGACGCGCAGGCCCTTAAAGACGCGGGCGCCCCTCCGCCGGCCGGGCCGGCTTCCGCAGGGTGAGCGAGTCAGCCTCCTCCGCGCCGCTTGCGCTGGAGGAGTGGCGCGTGCGCTTCCTGGCGCATCTGCGCGCGGCAAGAAACTTTTCGCCGCACACGCTGCGGGCTTACGGCGCCGATTTGGGACATTTCCTGGCCTTGGGCGGCGCACGGTTGCCCTCCGAGATGGATCGCGACCGCATCCGGACCTACTTGGCCCGGCTGCAGGCCCAGACCGGGTTCGCGCGCAACTCGGTCCTGCGCCGCATGTCCGCGGTGCGCTCCTTTGCGCGCTATCTGCGCAAGGAGGGCGCTCTCTTTGTCGATCCGTTCGCCAATGTTCCCATGCCCAAAAAGCAGCCCCGGCTGCCGCGGTTTTTAAGCGAAGCCGAGATGGCCGAGCTTTTGGACGCGGCCCTCAAGCAGGGGCGTTTTTCCGCGCGCGACAAAGCGGTGCTGGAACTCTTGTATTCCAGCGGTCTGCGCCGCTCGGAAGTCTCGTCCCTGAACGTCGGGGACGTGGATTTTTTCTCCGGCGCCGCCCGGGTCATGGGCAAGGGCGGTGCCGAACGCTTGGTCCCCGTGGGATCTCGCTCGCTGGCGGCCCTGAAGCGCTACTTGGACGCCCGCCCCGGCACTAGCGGCGGCGATCCCCTGTTTTTAAACTGGCGCCGGCAAAGGCTCTCGGATCAGGGAGTGGCGGTCATTCTGCGCCGTTGGATGGCGGCCGCGGGCTGGCACAAGAAAGTCACGCCGCACGTTTTTCGCCACAGCTTCGCGACGCATCTTTTGAACCAGGGCTGCGACTTGCGCGCGGTCCAGGAGATGCTGGGGCACAAGAATTTATCCACCACCCAGGTCTACACGCACGTGAGCCTGGAGCGCTTGAAGGACGTCTATAAGACGGCGCATCCCCGGGCTTCGAGGACCGATGCAGGATAAGATCGCCCTTTTGATGGAGGAGACCGGCTGCGACCGGGCCGAGGCGGAGCTGGCCTTGGAGATGTGCGGCTACGACCTCGAGGCCGCGGTCAAGGCGGTGCCTAGGCTCTTTAAGAGCGTGCTCGTCGTTAAAGGGCGCTTCGGCGTGCCCGAGAACGGGCGCTTCGGCCTGGTCCTGGCGGTCCTCGACGTCACGGACGGCACCCTGCTGCGCGCGCGCGCGGTCGTTTCCTTCAACCCCGCGGTCTACGCCGTGCCTCTGGAACAGAACTGGTTCGCCTTCGAGAAGAGCCTCTACGCCTGCCGGCTTTGGGAAGGCAGCCTCCAGGCCGAGAGTCTGGAGGTGGAAAAGAACCTGGGGGTTCACTTCCATCAGGCGCGCAACTTGGAGCGCCTCGTCCGCGGCGAGGACGCCATGGCCAAGGCCGTTTCGCAGGTTCTTCAAGGGCTCTGGCCCGGCAAAACCGCCAGCCTGAAGATTTCGCAAGACCTGCTGGACCTGGGGCAATTCAAGTCCCTGCAGAACGAGGCTGGAGATTGGGAGAGCAAGCCCAGGTCCTCCTCCAGGAGCCAGCGCTCCCGCATTCGCGAGGAGGATATCCTCGTCCTGAATGTCCGGCTGGAAGAGGACGCCGGCGGCCTCGCGGCCGCGGCCTTGCGCTCGGGCGACATGGTTTTGGCCCACATCACGGATGGCCGCGACATCGCGCAGTACCTCTCGCGGCTTTTCGGAGGCTACTCCGAGGATGGGCCGGTCCCGATTTTGGCGCCGGTCGAGGCCGTGGAGTCCGGACCCGAGGGAGTGCTCGTGCGCGTCCGGTTCTCGCCCGGGGTCTGCGGCGACGCCGTCATCAACGGCGGGGCGTTCGTGCGGACCACGCGGGTGTTTTTAAGCGACGCGCTGCCCTGGTGGCGGCGCTTCTTCGCTCCGAGGTCCTAAGGCTCAAAGGAGGTTGGCTATGCCGGCATTGGTGGTCGTGGGCGCGCAGTGGGGTGACGAGGGGAAGGGGAAAATCGTCCATTGCCTGGCCGAGGAGGCGGACTGCGTGGTCCGCTACCAAGGCGGCAACAACGCCGGCCACACCGTGGTCTCGGGCGGCAAGACCTTCGCCCTGCACCTTATTCCCTCCGGCATCCTGGTCCGCCGCGCCCATAACGTCATCGGCAACGGCCTGGTTTTAAGCCCGCGGTCCTTCATGGAGGAGGTCTCGGCGCTCAGCAAGCGCGGCATCCGCTCCGAAGGGCGCCTGCACGTGAGCTTCATGGCGCACGTCATCCTGCCCTACCACATCATGCTCGACATCCTGCGCGAGGACGGGGGGCGCGGCCTGGGCACCACCCGGCGGGGAATCGGCCCATGCTACGAGGACAAGGTCGCGCGCATCGGCGTGCGGGTCTGCGACTATCTGGAGCCGGACACGTTCCGGTCCTTGGTGGATCAGAACCTGCGCATCCGCGCGGCGGAACTCTCGCGCATGAAGCCGTTGTCCGCCATCCGCAAAGAAGTCTTCGCGGACTACGCGCGCCTGCGGCGGTTCCTGGAGCCGTTTTGCCGGGACACCTCCGTGTTTTTGACGGAGCAGCTGGCCAAGGGCCGCCGGCTGCTGATGGAAAGCGCCCAGGGGGCGATGCTGGATCTCGATTTCGGCACGTATCCCTTCGTGACGTCGTCTAACCCCATTGCCGGGGGCGCCGCCGTAGGCGCGGGCATCGCGCCCTCGGCCATCCGAGGGGTGCTCGGGGTGACCAAAGCCTACACCACGCGCGTGGGCCTGGGGCCGTTCCCGACCGAGATGGAGGGCCGCATGGCCTCGCGTCTGCGGGAAATCGGCCATGAGTACGGCACGACTACGGGGCGTCCTCGCCGCATCGGCTGGCTGGACTTGGTCCAGCTGCGCGCCGCGGCGCGCACCAGCGGCATCACGGCCCTGGTCATGACCAAGCTCGACACCCTTTCCGGAACGGACCCCATCAAGGTCTGCGTGGCCTACCGCTATAAAGGAAAACGCATCGAGGAGTTCCCGGCCTCGCGCCGCGCGCAGGCGGAGTGCGAGCCGATCTATGAGAACATCCCGGGCTTTGCCGGGGACATCCAGTCCGTGCGGCGCTTCGCCGATCTGCCGGCGCGCGCGCGCCGCTACGTGCTGGAAGTGGAAAAGCGGATCAAGCTGCCCGTCGCCATCGTCTCGGTCGGCAAAAGCCGCGAGGAAACCATTTACCGCGACCGCCGCGCCGTCTGGGGCTGAGCGCTCGGCCTAGAATTCCTGCGGCATGCCGTCCGCGGGCAGGCAGGCGTGGATGATGGCCAGCGAATGCCCGGCATTGACGCCCTCGAGCTTAGCGCCGGCGTCGACGCCGAAGAAACCCAGTTCGTGGCCGAGTTCGTGGAGCAGAATCATCCCACGCAGGCGTGAGAGGCTTTCCAAGTCGTAGTGGCGGCCGTCGAGCGTGATGCGTCCGTCTGTAGCTGTTACGAAGGCGCCGTCCGTATTGATGAAGACCGAACCCGGGCCGTTGGTCTCCGCGCCGTAGTCCGGACTTGAGAGCCTTAGGAATCGGTATTCCGTGCCCGAAAGCATGCGCAGCACGGTCTGAAGATCGTCGCCGTGACCGGCAAAAAATTTCTGGCAGTCCTTGTCCCTGAGCAAATCCATGGTTTCGTCCCATCCGTCTTTGAATATGGAGACGTATTCCTTTTGGGTCCCCAAGGGAAGCTGAGGCGCGGCCGGCGCCGTAAAAGCCTGTTTTTTCTTGCGGCGGGCCTTCTGGACGGCGACCAGTCGGCTAAATTGCAGGGAGGCGGCGTTAAGAGCCGCTCCGGCCTGGCCGGCGGCGGCTTCGGGGGAGAGCGCAAAGCTTGGTCCAGCGGCGAGCGCGGCAAACGCGGCGGCGAGCATGGCGGCGGCGAGGCGTCGGGTCATTAGGGTCTCCTTCAGAGTGGGGTCCGATGAGAATAGTATAGAGGCTTGGCCACGGGTGCGCAGGGGTCCAATGTCCCGGAAGAAGGTGAAAAAAGGCCTACTGGAAGCAGGGCCTTTTGGCGCCGCTTATACGGAAAGTTCGATGCCGACGGGGCAGTGGTCCGAGCCCATGACCTCGGGCCGGATGAAGGCGTTTTTGAGCTGCGGGCGCAGGCTCTGGGAGATGAAGAAGTAGTCGATGCGCCAGCCGACGTTGCGCTCCCGGGCGCGCGACTGCATGTCCCACCAGCTGTAGTGCCCGCCGCCCTTCTCAAACTCGCGGAAGGTGTCGATGAAGCCGTCGGCCAAAAGCTCATCGAGCCAGGCGCACTCCTGGGGCAGGAAGCCGGAGACCTTGCGGTTCTCTTTCGGGCGCGCCAAATCGATGTCCTTGTGCGCGGTGTTGACGTCCCCGCAGATGACGAGGTTCTTGGTCCCCTCCGCGCGCAGGCGGTTGAGGGTCTTCAAGAAGGCGGCGTAGAAGTCCATTTTGTACTTGAGCCGTTCCTCGTTTTTCTTGCCGTTGGGGAAATAGACGTTTAAAAGCGTGAACTCGGGGTAGACCGTGACGAGCGTGCGGCCTTCCTCGTCGAACTTTTCCACGCCCATGCCGCGGCTCTCGTCCAGGGGAGCCTTTTTGGTGAAGGTGGCCACGCCGCTGTAGCCCTTCTTGAACTTGGGCCAGTCCCACGAGACCTGGTAGCCCTTGGGGTCGGTGAGCTCCTCGGGCAATTGGTCTGGGCTCGCCTTGGTCTCCTGCAGGCACAGGACGTCCGGGCTTTCCTTGCTCATCCACTCCAGCAGGCCTTTGCGCGCGGCGGCGCGCACGCCGTTGACGTTCCAGGAGATGAGGCGCACGGTTTTGGCGGGGCTCAAGCGCGCTATTTCGCGGCCTTGGCTTCCTCGTAGACCGGGACGCCGTTATTGCGCGCGTAGTCGCGGAAAAGCTCGACGATCTTGCGCGTCGTGGGGCCGGGCTGCCCGTCGCCGATGGGGCGGCCGTCGATTTTAGCCACGCCGATGACCTCGGCGCCCGTGCCGGTCAGGAAGACCTCGTGGGCGCGGTAGAGATCGAAGGGCGTGAAGAGCCGCTCCGAAACCTCGACGCCGAGCTTTTCGCGGCAGAGGTTCATGACCAGGCGGCGGGTGACGCCGCCGAGTATGCCGGCGTGCGGCGGCGGGGTGAAGATGTCGTCGCCGTAGACGCAGAAGATGTTGTCCCCGGAGCACTCGGTGACGTAGCCCTCGCGGTTCAAGAGCACCGCCTCTTGGGCTCCGGCCCGCGTCGCCTGCTCGCGCGCCACGATGTTGGCCAGGTAGTTGAGGGACTTGATGGCGGGGGAGAGCTGATCCGCGCCGCGCTGGCGCACCGAGGAGATGATGAGGTCGACGCCCTTGCTCGTCACGCTCTCGGGGTAGAGCTGGATTTTATCCGCGATGATGATGAGGCCGGCGCGCCCGCGGCACTTGCGCATGTCGAGGCCCAAATCGCCCACGCCGCGGGTGACCACGAGCCGGATGTAGGCGTCCTTTAATCCGTTGACCCGCACCGATTCCAGGACCGCCTCGCGGATTTTCTTTAAAGGAAGCGGCAGGGACAGGAAGATCGCCTCGGCGGACTCGCGCAGGCGGCTTAAGTGCTCGTCCAGCGCCAGCACACGGCCGTTGTAGGCCCGGATGCCCTCGAAAACGCCGTCGCCGTAGAGGACTCCGTGATCGAACACGGAGATTTTCGCGTCTTCCTTCTCCCGGAATTCGCCGTCGATGTAGATCTTCACGCGGTCTTTTCCTCCTCGGCTAGTGTGCCGCCCCGGATGCGAAGCATGCGGCTTGCGAAGCGGCGGGATTCCTCGTTGTGGGTCGCCATCAGGACGGCCACTCCGTAGTTGTGCGAGAGATCCTGCAGGTCTTTAAATACCAATTCCGCGTTCGCCTTGTCCAGGTTCCCCGTGGGCTCGTCGGCCAGGATGGCGGCGGGAGAGTTGATGAGCGCGCGGCAGAGCGCCGCGCGCTGGCGCTCGCCGCCCGAAACTTGGCTGGGAAATCGGTTTTGCGCGGCGGCGAGCCCGAAGCGTCCGAGCAGGTCCGCGGCGCGGCGCTCTGCCGCGGCCAAGGATGTGCCGGAGCGGCCGTGGGCGATGGCGATGCGGCAGGGCATGACCGCGTTTTCGAGAAGCGTGAACTCCGGCAGCAGGGAGTCGAATTGGAAGACGAAGCCCAAGCGCTCGTTCCGCAGGCGCGCGCGATCGGCGTCGCCCAAGCCCGAGGCGTCGCGCCCGCAGACGGAGACCGCGCCCGCGTCGGGCCGGTCCATGAGGCCCAAGATGTTGAGGAG